>NZ_RZSW01001065.1:0-885 GCF_003997375.1 Mesorhizobium sp. M5C.F.Ca.IN.020.29.1.1
CTCAATGCGCCGTCCCAGAAGGCTGCGGAAGAGATGGCGCTGCGCAACTGTCAGTCCGGCTTGACGAGGTGGAAGGTCAAGACCGCCAGCGGCGGCTGCGCGATCGCGGCGTCGAAGTAGGCGCTGCTTCCCCAAGGACAGGCTGGCGGGCAGGACAGAGGGGGGTGTTCAAGCGCCCTGCCCCCCGCGGGGTTGGAACCTTACTCGCGGAGGTCCCATGTTCGCCAGGATCCTGATTGCCAATCGCGGTGAGATCGCCTGCCGGGTCATCCGCACGGCGCGCAAGATGGGCGTGCGCACGGTCGCGGTCTATTCGGATGCCGATGCGAAATCTTTGCATGTCGCGATGGCCGACGAAGCTGTGCATATCGGCGCCTCGCCTGTCGGCGAAAGCTATCTGCGCGGCGACAAGATCGTCGCGGCGGCTTTGGCCGCCGGCGCGGAAGCCATCCATCCGGGCTACGGTTTTCAGTCGGAAAACCCTGATTTCGTCGACCAGGTGACGGCGGCGGGGCTCGTCTTCATCGGCCCGTCAGCGGCCTCGATCCGCGCCATGGGGCTGAAGGACGCGGCCAAGCGGCTGATGGAGAAGGCCGGCGTGCCTGTTGTGCCGGGCTATCACGGCGAGGCGCAGGAGATTGTGCTGCTCGCCTCCAAGGCACGCGAGATCGGCTATCCCGTGCTGATCAAGGCGCGCGCCGGTGGCGGTGGCAAGGGCATGCGGCGCGTCGAACATCCCGACGACTTTTCCGAGGCGCTGTCGGGTGCGCGGCGCGAGGCCAAGGCCGCTTTCGGCGACGACCGCGTGCTGGTCGAGAAATATATCGACAAGCCGCGCCACATCGAGGTTCAGGTATTCGGCGATAGCTTCGGCAATGTCGTGTA
>NZ_RZSW01001066.1:0-885 GCF_003997375.1 Mesorhizobium sp. M5C.F.Ca.IN.020.29.1.1
GGTTTTCCGGCGATCAGCGTCCGCCCGCCGAGCTGGGCATAGTCGCGAGCCAAGGCCCCGGCGCACCAGATCATCCGCTCGCCGCGCTCGACCACGATGTCGGGATTGGCGCAGATGAAGGGCAGGTTCCTGGCGCGTAGCCGCCGAAGAAGATCGGCGTAGTCCTCCGGCTTCTCGACCTCGTCGTCGAACAGCCCGGTGCAGACCACGCCGGATGCCTCGAACTCCTCGACGAGCTCGACGTCAAGACCGTCATAGAGCGTGAAATCGCGGTCGGCGCCGATATGGAAGATCTTTCGCGGGCCCTCGATGATCAGGTCGCGGGTCACGTCACCGGAGGTGACGATACGGTCATAGGCCGCAGAAGGAACGCCGATCGCATTCATCTGCGCCACTACATCGGCGCTGCGCCGCGGCGAATTGGTGATCAGCACCACAGGTATCTTCGCTTCGCGTGCGGTCGCCAGCGCCAGAGCGGCGGCCGGAAAATGCCGTTCGCCATTGTGGACCACGCCCCAGACATCGCACAGGATGGCAGAATAGGCTGCAGACAAATCCGCGAGCGAGCCGATGATATCGGGCGAATCCGCCATATCTTTTCCCAGGTCATGATGGTTGCGAGCGCCGCCGCCGACGATCCGCAGCGACTGGACCGCATTAACCGAAGCTCTTCACCCTGTCACCAGCTTTCGCCGCGTTTCGGCATCGCCGCTCAGCAATGAAGGCATAATCGCAAAGCACAAAAATTTTCGTTTCCAGAGCTTTAGCCGATTCCGGACACTCCGCGGCGATCCCGATCGCGGGCGGCATTGGCCCCAGCGGCGGCGTGGTTAACGAGCTTTGAAAAAGTGTGTCGATCTTGGACATATTTTAGCAATCTGAAAT
>NZ_RZSW01001067.1:0-881 GCF_003997375.1 Mesorhizobium sp. M5C.F.Ca.IN.020.29.1.1
ACCGAAGGGTCAGGCTCGGTTTCGAGCGTCAGCACGCCGCGAGCGCCCTTTCCTGCTTGACGCGTTCCTTGAGCGTGCCGGAAACATTGGGATAGCGCTTACCGATCTCGCCGAAAGTGGCGCAGGCCACGTCGCGCTGATTCAATCCGACCAGCGAGACACCGAGCTTCAGCAGCATGTCGGGAGCCTTCTTGGCCTTCGGATAGTCCTTGCTGGCGGCGAGGAACGTCTCGGCCGCGTCGCGGTATTTCTGCTGGCCGAGCAGCGACTCACCCAGCCAGTAATGCGCGTCCGCCGCCTTGGCGTTCTTGGGGAAGCGGGCGATGTGGTCGCGAAAGCCCTGTTCGGCAGTGCTGTAGTCGCCCGACAGGATGAACTGGTAGGAGTTGCGGTAAAGCTCCTCGGGGTCGTCGGTGGCGGGCAGCGCCGCGACCACCGTGTCGTCGGACTTGCCGGCCTGCGTGCCAGCACCTTGGTCGCCGGGGGCTTGGTCGCTGGTGGCAGGGGCAGTGTTCTGCACCGGTGCATGTGCCTGCGTGTTGCCGTCGGCGTCGATCACATTGCCGTTCTTGTCGACGGTGATGGTGCCGAACGTCTTCGGCGGCGTGCCGGGGATCACCGTGCCGGGTTCGCCCGTCGGCGATTCGACGATGACCTCCCCGCTCTGGTCGCCGGCGGGCGGTGAGCCCGCATCGCCCGGCGCGTGCGTCGCCGGAGCCTCGGCGACGCTGCTGTCGGTGTTGGTGGTGGCGTCCGACTTCTTCTGCTCGGCCGGTTGCTGCGCGCCTTGCGACCCGCCTTCCAGCTGCTGGAAGCGGAACTCATTGTCTTCCTGCTGCTTGCGGATCTGCTCCTGCATCTGCAGCACCTGGAAGTTGAGC
>NZ_RZSW01001068.1:0-880 GCF_003997375.1 Mesorhizobium sp. M5C.F.Ca.IN.020.29.1.1
GTCGCGTGCAAATAGCCGTTCCAGGCAGTTCGACCAATTCGCCGATGTTGACGAGGAGCGTTCCGAGCTATCGGACCCACATCCACCCACCTTCCATCATAGTCGACCTGCAGCCCCTTGTTGTCATCCTGGAGCAATGGCGTCAGGAAACCGTCATCCTTGTGCGCCCCGACACCCTGGTCGCCATCGGTCGCATCGCGGGGGCACTGTGGCCGAGAACCATTCATTGATCTGGGCGCTTGAGGGTTCTGCCGGTGCGCTATTGCTCGTCGGTAGGCCTTCGGGGCTGGCGAGTCTGCCAAGGCGAGCAACGACAGGCGATGCCCGCAGCCATTACGTGACGGCACTTGATATTGCAGCGCAGCAAGCGTAGGGCACCGCGCGCTTATCGGAGTGTCGTCCATGGACCTTACCAATGCTGGTAACGAGGCAGAACCCGTCGAACAATCGAGCCATTCTGAGGTCGAGCAGCACAGCACCAAGGTGCTGATGCTGGGCCCACTCGGCGTGGTTTACGGTGATATCGGCACCAGCCCGATCTATGCTTTCCGCGAGGCATTGGTGGCATCGTCGGGGGGCGAAGTCGCCAACCGTGGCGACATCCTCGGCGTGCAGTCGCTGATCATCTGGTCGCTGACGATCATCGTCACCATCAAATATATCATGTTCGTGCTCAGGGCCGATAATCGCGGCGAGGGCGGGGTGCTGTCGCTGATGGCACTGGCGCGCAACAGTTTCCCGACCCGCTCGGCGGTGATCCTCGGCATCGGCATCGTCGGCGCCTCGCTCTTTTTCGGTGACGCCGTCATCACGCCGGCGATATCGGTGCTGTCGGCGGTCGAAGGCATGAACGTCGTCACGCCGACCTTCCAGCCCTATG
>NZ_RZSW01001069.1:0-879 GCF_003997375.1 Mesorhizobium sp. M5C.F.Ca.IN.020.29.1.1
CGATTGATCCACCATTGGGTGCCCGCTCAGTCCTCGGCCTGCCCGCCATAAAGCGAGGCGGCAAGGTCGTGGATGACGTCGGCCGTGCGCGGCCCGAAGCCGAGCAGATAGCCGCCATCCATGCGGACCACCTTGCGCGCGGCACCCGCCGGTGTCGACAGGATGGATGGGTGCGCGAACAATTCGTCATCCGATGCGGCAGGACCGGCATTGTTCATCATCAGGATCACGTCGGGCCTGGCGGTGATGACAGCCTCGTCGGACAATTGCTTGTAGCCGGAGAAGCCGTCGACCGCGTTGACACCGCCCGAAAGCTTGATGATGCCGTCGGCGGCAGTGTCGCTGCCGGAAGCGAGGATCTTGCCGCCCTGCATCGACAGCACGAACAGGACGCGCTTGCGGTCGTTGATCGAAGCGGTCTGCTCTTCGGCGGCCTTCAGCTTGGTATCGACCTCCGCCGCCAGCGCATCGGCTTTGGCGTCCACGCCAAGCGCCTTGCCGACAATGCGGATCTTTTCGAGAATGCCTTCATGGTCGTAGCGCTCGGGCACCTCGATGAACGGAATGCTCGTTTTCTTCAGCACGTCGACGCCTTGCTTAGGACCACTGCCGCGCAGCGCCAGGATGCCCGACGGATTGACCGACAGGACACCTTCCGGCGACAGTTGGCGCATGTAACCGACGTCAGGCAGCTTGAGCGCCGCCTCGGGATAACGGCTGGTCGAATCGCGAGCGACCAGCCGATCCTGCTCGCCGAGCGCAAAGACGATCTCGGTGATCGAACCGCCGATGGCCGCTATCCTCGACGGGTCCGCAAAGACCTGCGTGCCTTCGGTGGCACGGGCCGGCAGCATTGCGGCAAAGGCCAGGGCAAGGCCG
>NZ_RZSW01000106.1:0-14164 GCF_003997375.1 Mesorhizobium sp. M5C.F.Ca.IN.020.29.1.1
GCAGCGTACCCGGCGTGCTGCCCGGCAAGGTCACTGTGCTCGGCGGCGGCGTCGTCGGCCTGCATGCCGCGCAGATGGCGGCCGGCCTTGGCGCCGACGTCACCATCATCGACCGCTCGATCCCGCGCCTGCGCCAGCTCGATGATATCTTCGGCGGCCGCGTCCACACCCGCTACTCGACGGTCGAGGCGCTGGAAGAGGAATGTTTTTCGGCCGACATCGTCGTCGGCGCCGTGCTGATCCCGGGTGCCGCCGCGCCAAAACTCGTTTCGCGCGAAATGCTGTCGGGAATGAAGAAGGGCTCGGTGCTGGTCGACGTCGCCATCGACCAGGGCGGTTGCTTCGAGACCTCGCACGCCACAACTCATGCCGAGCCGACCTATGAGGTCGACGGCGTTATTCACTATTGCGTCGCCAACATGCCGGGCGCGGTGCCGGTCACCTCGGCCCAGGCGTTGAACAACGCGACGCTGCATTACGGTCTGCAGCTCGCCGACAAAGGCCTGAAGGCGATCCTCGACGATCATCATCTGCGCAATGGCCTCAACGTCCACAAGGGCAAGATCACCAACCGCGCCGTCGCCGAAGCGCTCGGCTACGAAATGGCGGAGCCCAAAACGGCCCTAGCCGCCTGATATTCCAGGCCCGAAAAGTTTCCTCCTGCCTCGCCCGCCGGTTCCCTGCCGGCGGTTTTTTCTTGGCGATGACTGGCAAGAGGCGTCTTCCCCCTCCCCTTTGCGCCAATCTTGCGGTGCAGCCCGTCGGGGCGAAACTCTGGTCGACGAGGAAGCTGAACGCGCAATCCGAACCTGGACATCGCCAGCCGAAATCCCCGGCTTTTCTGATGCGACGATCACCAGGGCCCCTCCCCGCGCGTTCGACAGCGGAAATGTGGAGAAACCATCCTGACCGCCATTGTCGGGCTAAATCCAAATCGCCCACCTTCGTTGCAAAACTACCCTGGCAAGGGCTTTGAGGAGTTTCGAAATTGCATTGTCTCCAGAGGATCGAGACGTTGATCGATGAGGCCAGCGTGGATGCGATCGATAAGGCGCGCGTTTTGCTGGATCAGTTCGATGGTAGGTCAGAAACACTCGCCCAAGCTATCGATGACTTCCTGCTTGATCTGATGACCCTGGTGTTTGTCGTAGAAACCACCCGCGAGAGGTTCCACAATCCGGCGCGGCGATTGGCGCGTATGAGATTGACCAAGATCAGCCTTTTGTTGGCGCCGTAGTCTGACGTCCCGGTCAGAGAGAGGTCGCACCAGGAAGAAGGCGCCGACTGATTGTTGGCAAATCCGAGCGCACCAACAGCTACGTTCCCTTGCGGCCGCTAGCCTGGTGGCAAAAAGATGTGCGCCGAAGGACGCTACGGGACTGGCCAGCGAATTTTTGAGCCAGCACCGCGTCCGCGAGCCAGCGCCCAAGACTATGGTCGGCCTCCGGCAAGAGCCCGGCGTCGAGTATCTTCGCATGCCCTGCGTCGATCTTACTTCGGAAGTATTCCCCATGGCGAGCTATTAAGGTCGGTGGCGCGCCGGATCGTTGATCGGCGCGTGCTGCATCTGCTCAAGATGTGGCGGGAGATGCCCGGTCGAAGAAACCGATGATCGAGGCCGGAAGACACGCACGGCCAAGGTGCGGGATCCGTCTCGGCCGTATTCAACAGCACAACCTTGTAGCCCTCCTTGTCGAGCATTTAGAGAGTGCGCGGGTAATAGGCGCTGGCGAACACGACGTCGCTGACCCGCAGCACGTTCGCTGCCGGTTCTTCTCCTTCTGGGACGACGATCTGCGCAAACCCTCAAAAGCGCCGCGCACCAGCGCCATTTCAACGGCCATGGCGTCATCGGCCGTTGTAAGCGCGACGGTAGGAATTGCGGGCTTTCTCATCGCGACCCGATCTCTACAAACAGGGTTCGCCCGTGGATTGGATGTGCCTGTCGGCAAAAAGTTCCTGAACCTGCGATGTTCGAATGGCCGCTATGCCACTGCTTTGAGCGGCGGCTCGTCTGCCGTTTGCAGGCGCGCCGCCGCCGCCAGCAGGTCGGTCTGGGTGATCAGGCCGAGGATGCGCTGCTCGGCATCGACGATGACGACGGCATGGCTGCGACCGTCGGTAAGTACGGGAAGGAGACTCATCGCCGGCGTGTCGGGCGAGGCGGTGCCCGCCTTCGACGTCACCCCCTTGACCGTGTCGGTCGCTCGCGTCAGCTCGCGCAGACCGACGGCGCCGACCAGCTTTGCCTCGGCATCGACCACTGGCAAGGTGCGGATGTTGTGGTCGAGAAGCTGCTTTCGGGCCTCGTCGGCGGTGGCAGTTTCCGGCACCGAAATCACGTCGCGGGACATGTCCCGGCAAAGCAGCGGTCGGTGCGAGCGCACCATCGCCTGCAGTTCGACCTGCCGCAGCAGCCTCTCGAGGTCGTCGCGGCCAATGTCGAAAGTTTCGTCCAAAGCGGCGAGTGCCGCATCGACATCCTCGGGATGGAAGCCGACGCGCTTTGCCGCCGGCGGATCGGCGGTGCCGTGGCTGTTGACGGCGGGTGCATGGACATGCGGATAGTTGCGCCGTGACAGAAGGTGGAAAATAAAGCCGAGCGCCACCAGTACGGCCGAATTCAGCGCCACCGGCACGACGGGGAACAGGAAGCCGGCGCTGACCACGGCCGGTCCGCCGAGCACGGCAGTCAGCGCCGCGGCACCGCCCGGCGGATGCAAGCAGCGCGTGAACGACATAGTGGCGATCGCCAGCGCCACAGCGAGGCCCGACGCGATCACCGGATCGGGCACGAAATGCGCCACTGTCACGCCGACCAGTGCAGAGATCGAATTGCCGCCGATAATCGACCAGGGCTGCGCAAGCGGGCTCGACGGCACGGCAAAGAGCAGCACGGCGGAGGCGCCCATCGGGGCCACCAGCAGCGCCACATGCGGGCCGCCGCCCATAGCGAGCCCGCTGATCACGCCGGTCAGCGCGATGCTAATAGTGGCGCCGATGCAGGCGAGCAGCCGCTCGCGTAGCGTCGCACCGGCGAGGATTGGGACGAAGAGGCGAAACCTCATGCTAAGCCTTGGAACGAGTGGAAGTCTGCGCTGTCCGCAATGCCGCCGAAGCCACGGATTTGAAAGTCAAACAAATCCGAATGTTCGCGGCCAGTGGGAATATTATTGCGCGCACCGGTTTGTGCGGTCGCCGCCAACGGCTGGTGCTTTTCAAATCGCGTCAGAGCTGGGCGCGGAGATACTTCTACCGCAAATGGATAGTATCGAATTCCTCCTGGCATGGCGGAACGTTCTCGCTTACCGCTGATCATTCTGGTGAAAGAATTCGCGTGAGCATTGGATTTTTGCTCAGTAACGGCCAGATGCGCGGACGAAGACTATCAAGATCAGCATTGGCGGGATGAACTCATCAACCGGATTTTGTCCCTGCACTTTCGCTCGGTAGCGAAACCAATTGGGGCGCGCTCGCCTGTCCATGAAAACAAGCGCCCAGTCCTGAAGGAACACGGCAACAGGGTGAACCACACCGTGCCCATCGTTTGCGCGAGAGCTGTCCCGACGCGAAGATGAACAAATGCTTGAGCCATCGTCCCAGCATTTAATCGCTGCGCAGGATCTTTGGTTCGAGCGCGGCTGCCACAAAAGCTCTTCGAGCAGCTGGTGGATGAGCCTCACCACGCAATACCTGCAGACAGGCGTCCATCGCCACCCTCCGTCTCTCGGTCTGACGATGTAGATCACGCAGCAGGATATTGGCCGCCTCATTGACGTCGAACACGATACGCTCGGTGCTGTGGCGGCCAACCCGGACAACAACCGGCCTCTCAAATCTCCGCAAGGCGGTCATCTCTCCGCCCCCCCAAAGGCGATCATGTGTCAAGAGGCCCAGTTCGCTTCTCTGCCGAGCCGAGCCGGTTCCGCTGCCCTGAATGTCGACAATGCCCTCTTGACCAGCCCCGCGCCAGCCTCGCATGCGTCGCCGCCTAGGCTCGCTCTGCAGACACGTCACGGACTATTGAGAAATCGTTCCATGATCTCGCCGAAAGCTGCCGCCGCCGCGGGTCTCCCGGCTGCATCCTCGGGTGATGCTCGAGTGGCCCGGCAACATGAGGACGGTCGCTCATTCGGCTCGCCGTTTCGTGCCCATCCACCTTCTCCCACAGGGGAGACTGGGATGCAGCGCCTTCAAAGTGAGGAACAAATCACCTCGCCGCGCACCTTTCACATTGTCTCGCCACCACCACCGTCGATGAAGTTTCGGACTCGCGCGGGCCGAATCGGGGATCGGCATCGCAGACCATGCGATCGATCTCGTCCCGACGGTTGCCAAAATCGAAAACGAGGCATAATTGCCCAGACATCCAGCTGCTTCGGAGACTTCCTATGACTTTTGCTCAATCGGTCGGTGCGTTCTTTCGTCGGCTGAAGCCATTCATCCTGCTTTTCCTGTTGACTCAGTTCCTGGTCAGGCTGGCGCTGACGCTGGTTTCGGCCAAAGACCTATCTTTCCATCCGGCCGACTGGCTGGTTCCTTTCTTCACTGGCTTCTGGTTCGATATCGTCACGCTGCTTCCAATCCTCGTGGTCTTTCTCCTATTCCCGCTGCTCCTGCCAGTTTCGTGGGCCGGAAAGCGGTTTGACCGCGCAGTTGGGCTCTCGGGCTTCGCAATCTTCCTGTTTCTGATGGTCGTGCAGGGGGTCAGCGAGTATTTCTTCTGGGACGAATTCACGACGCGCTTCAATTTCATCGCGGTCGACTACCTCGTGTACACGCAGGAAGTGATCCAGAACATTATGGAGAGCTATCCGGTCGTGCCGCTGCTTGCCGGCATCGGCCTGTTGGCGGTCGGCGGGGCCTATCTGCTCCGCCGCCAGGTGAAGGCAGGCTTCGCGCCGCATCCGCCGTTCATGAAGCGGCTGGCGGTCTTTGCGACGATAACGGGGATGGCCGCCGCCGGCGTGTTGGTGACGTCCGATTCGATCACACGGCCGATGCCGAGCGCGATCGCCCGCGAACTCGGGGGCAACGGACTCTATGGTTTGGTTAGCGCCTTCTTCTCGAATGAGATCGATTTCGCGAATTTCTATCGGACCATACCCGAGAAACAGGCGGCCGAACGGACACGCGACCTTTTAGCGGAAGATCACGAGCCGTTCGAAAGCACCGATTTAAACGACATCACGCGTGACATTCGAGCCGAGGGGCCGATGCTGCGCAAGAACGTCATCCTGGTCGGCATGGAAAGCATGAGTGCGGAGTTCATGGGCACATTCGGCAATCCGAAAAGACTGACACCGAACCTTGACCGGCTGGCGTCTGAAGGCCTGCTTTTCACGGAAATGCGGGCGACCGGCACGCGCACCGTGCGCGGGCTTGAAGCGATCGCGCTTTCAGTCCCGCCGACCCCGGGGCAATCGATCCTGCGTCGCCCCGGCAACGACAATCTCTTCACCATTGGCTCGGTGTTCCAGGATTCGGGCTACGATACGCGCTTCCTCTATGGCGGCTACGGCTATTTCGACAACATGAACGCGTTCTTTTCCGGTAACGGCTTCGGTATCGTCGACCGCGCTACGATGGCGGCAGGCGATGTGCATTTCGCCAATGCGTGGGGCGTTAGCGATGAGGATCTCTATGACGAGGTGATCCGCCAAGCCGACGCCTCGGCGAAAGCCGGCAAGAACTTCTTCAGCTTCGTCATGAACACGTCAAACCACCGGCCCTTTACCTATCCAGCTGGCGCGATAGACATCCCATCGCCGGGCGGGCGCGACGGGGCGGTCAAATATTCCGACTACGCGATCGGGGAACTGGTCAAGAAGGCATCGGCGAAACCGTGGTTCAGGGATACCGTTTTTGTCTTTGTCGCCGATCATACGGCGAGCGTCGCAGGCAAGGTCGAGCTCGACATGAACAAATACCACATACCGTGCATCATCTGGTCGCAGGGCTTTGTCGAGCCCCGCCGGATCAACCGGCTGGCGAGCCAGGTGGATATTGCGCCGTCGCTGCTTGCCCTGCTGCAGGCTAGCTATCGCAGCCGCTTTTTCGGCGACGACCTGATCGAAGCGGACGAACCGGAGCGGCCGGTCTACATCTCCAACTACCAGAAGGTGGCCATGATCATGCATGGCCGCACGACGATCCTTGAGCCCAAGAAGCAAATCGTCCAGATGAAGGGTGGGGAGGTGCAACCTGAAAGCGCCGTCGATCACAACGCGGTCGAAGATACCGTAGCCGTCTATCAATATGCCTCGCACTGGCGCGACATTTCACGCCGAATTCCAAGTGTTCTTGACAACGGCACGCTGGCACTCGGCCGGTTCGGTGTGCATCGCCTGCCAGACCCGAAGCGACGCGCGCCTCCGTCCAGGGCCACACCCACCATACCGGTGCGCTAACAAAGCCACCGTGCCACAACGTCTTAGGAATGCCAGGTCTGCTCCGGTGATCGCCAAGAGGTGTGAGGACCTTAACAATCCCTTGCAAGACCCTTCGTGGTGGCAACGGCAATGGCCGGAACGGGTCCAGCCTGTCGTGGAAAAGCTTTGATTTGATAACGTGATTCCCGATCAGCGAGGTGAGTCGGGCTGAAGCGGTTTGTCGAGGGCGAGGATCGCCGGCAAGCGGCACTGCTTCCCGAGTGCCTGGACGATTACGTGACGCAGGACAATCCGGGGTGGCGACGGGTGCATCGTGGATCTGCTACTTTCGCGCGCTCCAGTTTGGGAGGCGCAGCACGCGTAGCCCCTGTCGACAAACTGAGCCTCGTGCTTGTGGCGGTGTTCGGAGTGACATTCCTCAAGGAACACTTGTCATTGTCGAACTGGGCAGGGGTTGCCTTGATCGCAACAGGCGCGGTTCTGGTACGCTACAAAGCTTATTGCTCCGTCTTTAAGATCAGAACAGCCAAAAAAAGGTGGGCAGGTAGCCAGCTACCTGGAGGTATTCGATGCCTTCGATGGCTGGAAAGATCGCCAGAAAATAGAGGGCATCGAAGAATGTGCTTCTTAATGCGTTCGTGGAGAACGTGTGCTGATGCTTGTCCTGATGCAGCCACGGCTTGGGCCAGAACCGCGGCGTTCTTGCCACATATGCTTCGAACTCCGAACCAAATTTGTCACGAAGAAACGTCTCTTCCTTTCGGGCAGTCATCCCGAAAACCGCGTAGGTGCACCCCCCAGAGCGGATGCAACGATGAGCGATCCGAACATGAGGCCGATGCCGAATGCTCCGATCGTCGAAAACGGATATAGGGGATTGCGAGTGATCGAGTACGGCCCGCTGACTGCCAACTCGCTGTTCTTCCGCCCCCCGACATAGAGGATGCTCCACAACCTCCCGAGTATGCAGACGAGGATCAGAACAAAACCGATCATCTCGATGACCTCGTGAAGGCTAGATGCTTCATCCCAACCGGGGCGAGAGAATAGCAGCGAGCCAATCGCCGCTATGCTCAAGGCCTGGACGACCAAAAGTCTCTTCCGCTGATTAAATGGTTGCGGGGCAATGGAAGCGGACATCATGGTTCCTTCGACAAAGGCTTTTTCGGGGGCTCGCGCCAAGCAGTGCATCCAATGTCGACCGATCTGTCAGAAATGTGACGCGCTGTCCCTTTTTCCTGGCGGCGACTGCTCGGTTTCAATGGCAAGCTCGATAGCCGATTGCGATAGGCCTGACCCTTGGCAGATCCCGATGTCGGCAGCCTTTGGAACTTGCCGGAAATTAAGGTCTCGGTGGATAAACCCGCATGGCTTTTGCTGGCAGGAAGACCGATGCGCGGGCGTGGATGGATCAAGGCGTTGCGTCAGGACGAGGCTCGGCAGGTGCGTGCGCGCATTGCGGAACTGGAGCGCGACCTCATAGCGCCCACACCTCAAGGACGCCATCGACGTTTCGAAGCCGGACATGAACTTCGCAATGCGAAGTCCCGCCTGGCGCGTCTCGAGGAATGCATCTCCGGAAATACCGGAGAAACATCGGCGTTCGCGCAAGCTTCGCCGCTCTCAATGCTTGTAGCCGAACATCATCTCTCTGCTGCGGTCAAATCGATCCTCATAAAATGCGGAAGGGAAGACGGTCCAGCCAGGGCGCGAATGGCTGGCCACAGCACCAAGTTCAATCGGCTTTGCAGTCCTGTACCAGGATTCCGAACCACCTGTCGCTCGCGTCCCCTGTGGTTTCACACTGCTCGTCGATAGGTCCAGAGTTGTGCGGGGGGAACATTGCGAAGGACGAAATCATAGTGAGAAACGATGTAACGGTCGGGCATTTTGAGCACCGGTGACAGAAGACCGTAGGTGATTTGGATCACAGGTCGCCCGGCCGGGATTCGTGCAAGCAAATCCTCGAGCAGTGTGAGGCGCTGTTGCATCGGAAAGCTCAACATCGGCACTGCGCTTATGACACAATCGAACTTTTCCCGGCGCTCCCCCAGAATTTCTTCCAGGGCAAACGCATTGCCCAAGCGGAAATCCACTCCCGGAAAGCGTCGCACCAGGCCATCATAAAAATCCTTGGAATATTCGACCGAAGTCAACCGATGCGGTTTGATGCCTCTTTCCAGGATGGCCCTGGTGATGACACCAGTCCCGGCACCAAGCTCCAAAACCGGCAATCCAGAATGCGGGTTGACCACACTAGCCATGCGGCGCGCCGCATGGATTGATGTGGGCATGAGTGCGCCCACACCTTTCTTATCCTTCTGCCAACATTTGAAGAATTGCACTTCTTCCTCAAGTTTCTTGCCAAGTCGCTCTTTCAATCGAAAGACCATATCCGCTCCCTTCTCCCGATCCGAGTCGGAGCGACTTTTTGTCGAAGTTTCACTATATAAACAAGCCTGATTCACAGGGATGATTGCCGCGCTGGAGGCGCGAAACGCCCGCGCCGGCTGACACGCGCGTGTCCGCCATGATGACGTTTCATCGCTCAGATGCGCGCCAGTTCTTCCTGTATGGAAATCTGGCTCATGGCCTCGAGAGCCCCTCACGGCTCGTCGAGCAGCCGTATCTCCGGCTGCACTATCAGCGCCAGCGCGACGCACGCAGGTTTCTCATCTGCTGCGGGCTTCGTCAGGCGCACAGCAGACAGCGAGGCCGCTACGGCCGCAAAAACCCGCGACGGCGGCTCGATTCCGGGACCGGTCCGCCATTTTTGGCAGGTGATCCGTGCAAGTGCGTGGCGTGGATCACCCCAGCTATCTCGTGGCCGCCTCATTGCCATTGTCCTCTTTTCAGCCGGCCGAGCCTCCCAATCGCCGGACCAATGATGAGGATCCCCTCGGAATAGTTTTTTGAAGAGCCTGACGGTCTGCGCCGTCTTACGGTGGTTCCGGCTCTGCCATGGCCTAACTCTTCTCTGCCGCGCAGGCAGCAAGTGCTATGACTCTACCGTGTAATGGCCTTGGAAAATACGACGGCTGGACCACAACAATGAGGTTTAGGCTGAAGACTTTTCAGGGAAACCCCCAAAAAGGAAACAGCAGCTCTTCCGGTCCTTACGAGCCCGGCCGTTCCTATCGGCCGGTAATCATCGCAAGCCGGGGTCAGAACAAGAACTGTTCCCAGCGACACGCCAAGGTCGAACGGAGCATGAACGTCATGCGGCGTGGCGTAACCGAGCCGGTAGTCTGAGCGACCGGAAGCCTTCAGGCATCTGATGTTCTGCATCCCAGGTGTAGATGCCGGTCAGATTAATGTGTTCCCAGCTCAGCGGCGAGACGTGCTTGAGCAGATGATCCGGAATCTCGCGATGCATTTTGCGCAAATGGCTGACGGCCCGTTCGATGTAGACCGTATTCCAATGCACGATCGAGCTAACGACGAGGTTGAGGCCGGAGGCGCGGAACGCCTGGCTTTCGAACGATCGGTCCCGGATCTCTCCGCGCTCGTGGAAGAAGACGGCGCGCTTCAGCTTATGTGCTGCCTCGCCCTTGTTGAGGCGGCCTGGCATCGCCGGCGCAGCGCCGAACTTGAATACCATTCGATCATGAACAACGATCGCTCGATCCGGCCGAGTTCGCGCAGCGCCCTTGCGAGCTGGCTTTCCTTCGGTGATGCGGACAGCTTCTTCAGGATCGTGGACGGCACCACGGATCGCGTCGTGATGGACGCCGCCAGATGGAGCAGATCATCCCAGTGCTCGAGGATCAGGGTGGTGTTGATTGGGGCTCCAATGTGGTTCGACAACGCCGGATATGCGTCGCCTTTCTCGAATGTGTGGAACTTCCGGTCCTTGAGGTTGCGCAGCCGAGGTGCAAAGCGTTTGCCGATCAAGGCGAAAAGCCCGAAGACGTGATCACTCGCACCGCCCGTATCGGTGAAGTGTTCCTGGATGTCGAGGATTGTGTCCTGATCGAACAGCCCATCGAGCACATAGGCCGCCTCGCTTTCGGTCGGACTGATGGGCAGAATGCTGAAGTAGCCGTACTGATCCGACAGATGGCTGTAGAACTTCGAACCCGGCTCGCTGCCGTAGTGCAGATTGACGTCGCCGCGCTTAGCGGCTCGGTCGCTTGCGCGGAAGAATTGGCCATCCGATGAAGAGGTGGTTCCGTTGCCCCAGAGGCGCGAATGCGGATGCCGAGTGTGCGCATCGGTGATACATGCTTGCGCCGCGCGATAGGTCTCCGACCGGGCGTGGAAGGTGCGCATCCAGCCGATCTGGTGAGCGCTGATGCCCTTGGATGCGCTCGCCATCCGTTTCGGACCGAGATTGGTCGCATCGGCCAGCACGCCGGCCAACATAGCCGTGACGTTCCTCGGAGTGTCGCCCGTGCGAACATGCGTGAAGCAATCCGCGAAGCCGGTCCATTCGTGCACCTCCCTCAAGAGGTCAGGCACTTCAACCAGCGGAAAAAGTTCGCTGATCTCGGCATTCAGTTCGTCGGCCGCCGCCGGAACCTCGCCAGCCGTTGGCGTCACGATCAAGGTACCGGCTTCAAGACGAACACCTTCGAGCTTTCCGGACCGTGCCCTATGTCCCAGACGCTTCAGGTTGAAGTCGAGCATCTGACGCGCTTCGGCAAGCCACTGCGCGCCGTCACCTTGGACGCCCAACCCGAGACGATCCTCCTCTTTCATTGTGGTGAATGTCGACCGCGGCATCAGATGCTCGTCGAGCGGCCTATGTGTGATACGCCTTGGTAAAAGATGTGGAGAGTTCGGTGTCGACAAATTGGACGGCTTTTGGGTCGCCTCTGCTTGAGAGGATTGAGGGGTTGTCCCAGGACTTTTTTGGTCTGAGCCTAAAGAAGATTGCCGCCGACAGAGCCCATCAATTTTGGCTCCTGGGAATTGATAGTCAGCAACGCACATTGGTCGACCTGCTGGGAAATATCGACACCAGATCAATGGCGATAATCAATGAACGGTTTTTTGACACGGATGCCGGATTCCGCATATCAGCCCAGAAGGCGTTGAAACGCCTACCAGTGCGTGCTGACATATTCCTCTTGAACACTGACTATTTTGAGCAGCCCGCTCCTGACGTAGACCCCATGTTGGTTCACGAAATCTGCCACGGACTCGACCAATTGAATCTTGCTCCGCCCGGGCAGATCACCGATCTTGATCGGCACAATGCTCAAGTAATTTTCGAGGCATACGATCCCGAGGCCTGGAGTGCGGGGCACAATGGAAGGTGGGACAGTATTTAGCTTGGTCGGGGCGTCGCTCCGTCGAACTTGGTCGCACCGCCAGCATATCCGAATTCATCAAGCTTTCGATTCCCGCCTATGATCGACCGAACTGGCAAGATGGCGCCATACGTGAAAAGTGATGCCTGATTGGTTTGAAAAGGCCATTCTGAGCGAGCGCCGACGGGATCGTGGCTGGAATCGCCATCGATGATGAAGGCTCGGGCAGTTGCTTCTGACACCCGTCGACTAGGCTAAGGGGCGCTTCCCCTCGCGCCGTCAAGAGGGCCGAGCCTCGGCTTCGCCTGCGGCCGCACCCAACCCCTCTTGCCTGCGCAACCCCGGAACCTCGCCGGTCAGGCAGGGGTGCGGGCCCCTCGAATATCGAACAACTATCAATTTCCTTTGACGCAGGATCCCCTCTGTTCCTGGATGCTGATGGGGCGATTGCCGACAACGGCCCGCCGGCGGGCAATTTTCCGCGCTCAGCCTCGTGTGTATGGCCGTAAAAGCGCGGAAAATTATCGGCTGTTGAATTTTCGCGCTTTTGGATTCACGAACGCCGATTTTCCGCGCTTTTCAACTGACCGAAGGCATTTAAATCGCTTGAGAAATTCACCCGTTGCTAGAATATCAGAGGAAGCGGGCAGACGACACCAACTTGGAGGCGAAGCAATGGAAAAATCTGTGACGCGCCGCGTCGGCCGCCCAATCGGCAGCGGCGTCAAGGACGACGATCAGGCCCTTACCAAAGTTGCCGGTATTTTGCTGGACAATCCAGGCATGAAAGCGACTACCGCCATGAGACGGGTCCTCGGTGACATGCCCGGCTCGCGTCGGGAGACAGATGTGACATTGATCCGTCGATGGCAGGGCCGTTGGAGGCTGAACGGACAGAAGTTCATGGACAAAGCCGTAGCCAAGAGAGCTGCGCGAGCGGCCTCGCCCGCAACTTCACCCATCTCCGGCTCGGCTAGCGCCTACCTAATGAGGAAAGCCAAAGAGACGGCGAGCATGTACAATTTTTCGGAAGTAGCTGCCCTCCAAAACGCTGCGGCTGGATACCTCGATACGCCGCTCCAGAGAGAGGTGCAGGGTGTCTTGGACTCACTGGCGCAGAGGACAGCGCTGGGTCTTCACGAATCGTCCATTCAGCGAGAATTGAAGCGCATGACGGAATCGTCTGCCACGGGATCTTTGCTGAAAGCTTTGGAGGAGCACAATCGTTACCTTGCCGAGCTGAAAAAATTGGGTTGAGGCTGCAGACCACCTGAAAAACAGCAATTGACCCGTAGAGCGGCCACGCGTCCAGTTCGACAAGGGCACGATTGCGGCCTGGTTGGCAACTGAAACAACGCGGTTTGTAGTACAATTTCTAAAAGGGTCCTTTTGCAATTGACGCCTGCAAGGGTGCCTCATGCTTGCGCCGTAAAACGCAACACCAGTGCTGACAGTGCAGACAGTGCAGTCTGTCGTTTGAATCTGGCACCAGCCAAAGGCTACCGAAGAAATGGACAAGATCACAATCGACTTCTGGGGTTTTGCGATAACGGCCGAAGGGTTTTACGGCGTCTTGGCGGCGTCGGTGTTGGTCATGGCCGTTGTCATTGTGTTGAAGGTTGGGAGGCGTCGGGGTGCCTAGGCGTAACCAAGATCGCGTTGTTGAAGATTGGGAACTCCTAGCTGAGGACGGGGCATAGAAGCCGCGATCGAAAGGCATGGCAAAGACCCTTGCACGTCGGTCGCCTATGTATTGCGCCCTGGAAGTGTCTGGCAATCCGGAAGATGCCGAATACCGGTTCTACTTCGATCTGTTTCTGCGGCTTTCTAAGTAAGACCATATCGGGTGGACTTAGCGTAATGGCGATGACAGAGGGCAAGTATCCGGGAGAACTCGCCTCCCCGCAGCAGATCCATGATCTGGCGGAAGAGTACCGCAAGGCGGCAACGCTGCTCCTTCAGCTCGGCCGATCAGGCAAGCCGCTTACCCGAGCGCCGTTCAGATTATCCGCCATCCACGCGATCGAACTCTACCTGACCGCGCTTTTGCTGCACCGTGGCCATGACGCTAATCAAATCCGCAAGATGCAACACGACTTGGCGGCGCGGGCGAAGCACACCGCTGAAGCGGGGCTCCGTCTTCGCACGAAAACCGCCAATCATCTTCAGTCCCTCAGCCAAAACCGGGAATATCTCATTACCCGGTACGGCCCGGAACTGGCGGCAACGGGCTCGCAGGTCAACCGGCTGACCGCCACCCTCGAAGAGGTGGCGGCCAAGGTTACCCTTTTGATTGCGCCGCCCTCAAGGATGGCCCCGCTGACCAGCGCGGCCGCAACAGGCAAGACCTGAACGGATGGAGGTCGGCATACGGACGTTGGCCCTGCTCGGCACCAGCTTGCCGAGCGGGATAGTGATTTCATTCATGTTCATGGTCTTGCTCCTTGTTAGTTTCAGGTTGACCTGACGGTTCAGGCCTCCCTGAACCCTTGCCTCGCGGCGAGCAGCGGGGAGAGA
>NZ_RZSW01001070.1:0-878 GCF_003997375.1 Mesorhizobium sp. M5C.F.Ca.IN.020.29.1.1
CGACATTGCCGTCGACGCCGAGCGACTGGCCGGAAATGTTGATGCCCGCATCGGACAGCAGGAAGGCGACCATCGCGGCGACGTCATAGGGGCTGGTCATGCGGCGCAGCGAGATGTTCTGGAGATAGCGCTGCGTCATCTCCTCGTTCGAAACACCGAGCTGCCTGGCCCGGTCGGCGATGACCTTGTCGATGCGTGGTCCCTCGATAATGCCGGGCAGGATGGCGTTGACCCGTATGCCGTGCGGCCCGAGTTCCTTGGCGAGGCTTTGCGTGAAACCGATGACGCCGAACTTGGCCGCCGAGTAGGGGGTGCGGAAAGCGTAGCCGTGGCGGCCGGCGGCGGACGACATCGAGACGATCGAGCCGCCGCCCGCCGCCTTGATCAGCGGCACGGCACGCCGGGCGCACAGGAACTGGCCGGTCAGGCAGATGTCGATGCAGCGCCGCCAGTCCGCCGGATCGATTTCATCGACGCCGCCGGTCGGCCCGGCGATGCCGGCATTGTTGATCAGCGCGTCGAGGCCGCCGAGCTTTTCCTTCACGGTCTCGAACAGCCGGTCGACGTCGTCTTCGCGCGAGACATCGGCCTTGACTGCGGCAACGAGGGCGATCTTGTCCGGAGCAGCGGCCAGAGCCCCGTCCGAAACGTCGCAAACGACGATGCGCGCGCCGAGCCGCGACAGCGTGTCGGCAATGGCCAGGCCGATACCGCCGGCACCTGCCGTCACCAGCACGCGCTGCCCCTTCAGCCCGGTCAGAAAATCGTCCGCCGATGTCGGCGCCCCTTTACTTATCGCCGTCGCACTCATCGTCCCGTCCTTTCTCATTGCAGCCGCCGTTCGCGCAGCGCCATGACAGCGCCCAGAACGACCAGGC
>NZ_RZSW01001071.1:0-877 GCF_003997375.1 Mesorhizobium sp. M5C.F.Ca.IN.020.29.1.1
CGCCGACGCTGCCGCCATTCGGCGAAAATATCGCCGTGTTGATGCCGACGACGTTGCCGCTCACATCCATCAGCGGACCGCCTGAATTGCCGTGGTTGATCGGTGCGTCGATCTGAATGAAATCGTCAAAAGGCCCGCTGTGCAGATCGCGGCCGCGCGCCGAGACGATGCCGGATGTAACCGTGGTGCCGAGGCCGAACGGGTTGCCGAAAGCGAGCACCTGGTCGCCCGGCATGAGCTTGTCGGAGTCGCCCCATTTGACGGTCGGCAAAGTCTTGTCGGACTTGATCTTGAGGACGGCGAGGTCGTTCTTGGCGTCGCGACCAACCAGCTCGGCGGGAAGTTCGGTGCCGTCATCGAGAGTGACCTTGATCGACGTGGCGCCGTCGATGACGTGATTGTTGGTGACGATGGTGCCATCGGCGGCGACGATGAAGCCGGAACCCAGCGCCTCTGTGCGGGGCGCCTGCTGCGGCGGCGGTGTCCTGGGGCCGGGCAGTCCCTGGTCGCCGAAGAACTGGCGGAAATAGTCGTCGAAGGGTGAGTTGTCGCCGAACGGAGCAGCGTCGCTCATGGTCTCCGACTCTGCCTTCATGACAGTGGTGATCGTCACCACTGCCGGTTTGTCGGCCGCCACGATCGGGGCAAACGATCCATTCGGCACCGTCATTCCGGTGACGGGAGGGGTCACTGTTTCTGCCAGAGCGCAATTCAGTCTGGGGGCGAGGGGCACGACGAAAGGGCTGACAATCAGTGCGGCGCCCAGCAAGGCGGCGACGCGATGTCTGCGAAGAATGTGGATGGGTGACATGGCCGTTGTCCGGGCGAGAAATTGGTCGGGCACCGTGGCGTTCCGGTTGGGGAATCGCCCATTCGG
>NZ_RZSW01001072.1:0-873 GCF_003997375.1 Mesorhizobium sp. M5C.F.Ca.IN.020.29.1.1
TCCGGTGGTGCGCAAGGCGATCACCGCCGGCGAGATCGACATTTATCCGGAATACACCGGCAATGCCGCCTTCTTCTTCGAAAAGGCCGACGACCCGGTGTGGAAGAATGCGCCAAGGGCTATGAAATGGCCAAGAAGCTCGACTATGACGCCAACAAGATCGTCTGGCTGTCGCCGTCGCCGGCCAATAACACCTGGGCGATTGCGCTGCGCAAGGATGTCGCCGAGACCAACAAGCTGGCGACGCTGTTCGACTTCGGCAAATATATCGCCGGCGGCGGCCAGGTGGTGCTGGCGGCCTCGGCCGAGTTTGTCAATTCGGCTGCCGCGCTGCCGGCCTTCCAGACCACCTATGGCTTCACGCTTAAGCCGGACCAGCTGATCACGCTGTCCGGCGGCGATACAGCGGCGACCATCGCCGCTGCGGCGAACCAGACCAACGGCGCCAATGCCGCCATGGTCTACGGCACCGATGGCGGCATCGCGCCGTCCGGCCTGGTCGTGCTCGGTGACGACAAGGGCGTGCAGCCGGTCTACCAGCCGGCTCCGATCATCCGCAAGGCGGTGCTGAAGGAGCATCCCGAGATCGAGACGCTGCTGAAGCCGGTCTTCGCCAAGCTTGACCTCGTCACCCTGCAGGAACTGAACGGCCGCGTGCAGGTCGGCGGCGAGCCGGTCGAGGGCGTCGCCGAAGATTTTTTGAAGAAGAACGGGTTTTTGAAGTAGGCCGTTCCTGAAATCGTGACATCGGTGCGCGGCGCCCCCCTCTGGCCTGCCGGCCATCTCCCCCTCAAGGGGGGAGATCAGATGTCGCGACGGCTTTCGCCACCTTTCAGCTGAGCAAGGTGTATACCGGCGCTGACGCTGCCAATC
>NZ_RZSW01001073.1:0-863 GCF_003997375.1 Mesorhizobium sp. M5C.F.Ca.IN.020.29.1.1
CGTGACGGCCATCCTGCACAGAAGCTCGACATCGAAGGTATTGTCGCCGACGGTGAAGGCGGTTTCTGGCTGGCCAATGAAGGCGATCCGGCAAAGCTCGTCCCGCACGCTATCCTGCGCGTCGATGACAAGGGCGAGATCAAGCAGGAAATCGGCTTCCCGGTGGACCTGCTCGCCCACCAGACCCGCTGCGGCCTCGAAGTCGTCACCACCATCGGCGAGGGCGACGACCTGACGCTGGTAATGGCGGTGCAGCGCGAATGGGCCGACGATCCGAAGAACCAGGTCAAGCTGTTGGCCTACAAGCCGAAGGCCAAGGAATGGTCGGCGGTGCGCTACCCGCTCGAAGCGACCGAAGCTGGCTGGATGGGGCTGTCGGAGATCACCGCGCATGACGGCAAGCTCTATATCCTCGAACGCGACAACCAGATCGGCGACCTGGCCAAGGTGAAGCGCGTCTATTCGGTGGCGCTCGATGCTTTCAAACCTGCCAAGCTCGGCGGCGAACTGCCGCTGGTCGAAAAGACGCTGGTGCGCGACATCATCGGCGACCTGAAATCAGCCACCAACGGCTATGTCAACGACAAGGTCGAAGGTTTCACCATCGACAGGAACGGCGACATCTTCGTCGCCACTGACAATGACGGCGTCGACGATTCTTCCGGCGAAACGCTGTTTCTGCGCCTGGGCAACATCAGCGCCGTGAACTGAGGCTGTTTCCCCCTGGGGAGGGTCGATCCGCGAAGCGGATCGGGGTGAGGTCGCGTCGGCAGCGCGACTTCTTCCCTGACGGACAACGCCCCACCTGGCCAACAGCCGCAGCGAAGATGCTGCGGCTGTTTCGTTGGCGACATGCGTGGCGG
>NZ_RZSW01001074.1:0-861 GCF_003997375.1 Mesorhizobium sp. M5C.F.Ca.IN.020.29.1.1
GTTGCACGGCGTGCCGGTCACGATCAAGGATTCGATCACCAAGGACATGCCGACACGGAACGGCAGCAAGATCGTCGTCCGCGAGCAGCCGATCGAGGATGCGCCGCTCGTGTCGCGTCTGCGAGACGAGGGCGCGATCGTCATCGGCAAAACCGCCATGCCGGAGTTTGGCTGGACCGGTGTCTCGCGCAGCCCACTCACGGGGATCACCAGCAATCCGTGGAAGCTCGGCTACAACGCTGGCGCGTCCTCGGCCGGCGCAGGCGCCGCTGCAGCGGCGGGCTATGGGCCTCTGCACCAGGGCAGTGACGGTGCTGGATCGATCCGCATGCCCGCGCATTTCAGCGGTGTGTTTGGACTGAAGCCCAGCTTCGGGCGCGTGCCGAATTATCCACTGCCCGGAAGTGACATGACGAACCACAAAGGGCCGATTACACGCACCGTCGCTGACAGCGCACTGATGCTCGAGGTCATGGCCGGTCCGCATTTCCTCGACCACACGTCCCTGGAGGTGGGGCCTGCCAACTATCTCGCCCTGCTTCGCGACGGCGTGAAGGGCAGGCGCATCGCCTATAGCCCCGATCTGGGTGTCGCTCGCGTCGATCCGGAAGTCACAGAGCTGGTGAAGGCCGCCGTCGCACGCTTTACGGAACTTGGCGCAATTGTTGAGGAAGTAACCATCCCGTGGGCGAAGGACGGACCAGAACTGATCCGGTTCTTCTGGTCCGCCCAAGCGACCGGCCTCGCACAGTACCTACCGAGATGGGAGGCAGAGATGGATCCTGGGCTTGTCGCCTGCATCAAGCATTCAGAGAACGTCTCCGTCGCACGTTATCAAGAGATGCGTGCGCGGAAGATGGT
>NZ_RZSW01001075.1:0-858 GCF_003997375.1 Mesorhizobium sp. M5C.F.Ca.IN.020.29.1.1
TGGTAGAGCACCGAGCAGCCGACGACGCCGCCGCCGATGACAACCGCTTTTGCATGAGATTTCATGAAGATAGTTCCGTTTTTGAAGAGATTGAATCGAGTGAGCGGGGGGTGAACACAAAGCGGAGAAGGGCGCCGGCTGGAATGATCTCACGCCCTCCCTCTACCCTGTCGACCGGGGGAGAGGTGTCGGGTGACGCTCGACGGAGTGGCGGTCGACTGTTCATCAAACCAATACAGATAGTTAAAAATCGGTCGGCGCGCCGCCTTCGGACCGGCGTTTGTCGACGAAGGCGTTGAGCTCCTCGCGGATAGCCGGGTCCATATACGGCTCTTCATAGGAGGCCAACCGCTCCTTCCAGACCCGATTCGCCTTTTCGAGAGCCGTCGGCGATCCGGCTTCCGCCCAGGTCTCGAAATTGCGCCAGTCGGAGATGATAGGCGAATAGAAAGCGGTCTTGTAGCGGTCCTGGGTATGCTGGGTGCCGAAGAAATGGCCGCCCGGACCGACGGACTGGATGGCGTCGAAGCCAAGGGCCTCCTCGGAGAGGTCGAGCGGGGTCAGGAACTCGGCCACCATCTGCAGCAGATCGATGTCCAGAATGGTCTTCTCGTAGGAGCAGCGCAGGCCGCCTTCCAGCCAGCCTGCCGCATGCATCATCAGATTGCCGCCGCCCTGGATGGCGCCCCACAGCGAGAACACGCTTTCATAGGCCGCCTGCGCGTCGACCGTGTTGGCGGCGCAGGTGTTGGAGGTGCGGTAGGGGATGTTGTAGCGGCGGGCGAGCTGGCCGCCGACCAATTGCGCCTTCATATATTCCGGCGTGCCGAAGGCCGGCGCGCCGGACTTCATGTCGAC
>NZ_RZSW01001076.1:0-856 GCF_003997375.1 Mesorhizobium sp. M5C.F.Ca.IN.020.29.1.1
GTTCCTGATCGGAGATCATCTGGCATGACCGCGCCCCGCAAGCCGGCGGCATTTCGCATCGAACCGGAAGCCCTGCCAAAAGAAAAGGCAGCCTTGCGCCAGCCTGACGCTCCATCGGCCAGAAAGCCGCGCACCGTGAAGGCTGATCTTGCCGTCGTCACTCCGGCGGAAATCGACGTTTTCGACGAGCCAGATATTATCGCCGCCGAACCGCCGCCGGCGACCGCGCCGCGTAAGCGTTCGATGCTCGGTGGCTTGTTGTTTGGCGCATTGGGCGTTCTAGTTTCGCTGGCCCTCGGCCTTTGGACCGACCAGCTGATTCGCGATCTGTTCGCGCGTGCCGAATGGCTGGGCTGGCTGGCTGCCGGCATGGCCGTGATCGCGCTGCTGGCGCTTCTGATCATCCTCGTCCGCGAATTCCTGGCGATCACCCGCCTCGCCGAGGTCGAAAAACTGCAGAAGCGGGCACTCGACGCCATTGCCCGCGACGATCCGAAGGCCGCTCGCGCCGTGGTCGACGAACTCTCGGCCTTCGTCGCGGCCAAGCCCGAAACCGCGGCCGGCAGACGCGCGCTGGCTGACCTGCGCGACGAGATCATCGACGGTGGCAATCTGGTGCGCCTGGCCGAGACCGAAATCCTCGGCCCTCTCGATGCGCGCGCCAAGGTGATGATCCTCGAAGCGGCAAAGCGCGTGTCGCTGGTGACGGCGGTCAGCCCTCGCGCTCTGGTCGACGTCGCCTATGTCGTGTTCGAAGCGGGCCGGCTGATTCGCCGCCTGTCGGAGCTTTATGGCGGCCGGCCGGGCACGCTGGGATTCTTCCGGCTGGCACGCAGCGTTCTCGCCCATTTGGCGG
>NZ_RZSW01001077.1:0-847 GCF_003997375.1 Mesorhizobium sp. M5C.F.Ca.IN.020.29.1.1
GTTCTAGGGGAGGATGAACCGCCGGCGTTTCCCGGCCCGGAACGAAAAATAGTCTTGCTTTTTCAATTGGATATTAGACGAAAAAGATATTCTGCGCGCCACATTCGCCGCCAAAATCAAACGATTTGGACCTGATTGCGGCTCACGTCCAACTCACCGAGATTTTACGGCCATTTCACTTCCGGCGGCAGGCTGGACAGGATCGAGGCCACGTTGCCGCCGGTCCTCAGTCCGAAGATAGTGCCGCGATCGTGAAGCAAGTTGAATTCGACATAGCGGCCGCGGCGAATGAGCTGTTCTTCACGGTCGCCGTCGGTCCAGTTGTCGTTGAAATTGGCCCGCACCAGATGTCCGTAGACGACGAGAAAAGATCGCCCGACATCTTGGACGAAGTTGAAATCGGCGTTCCAGCCGCCTTTTTCCTCACCCGAATGCAGCCAATCGAAGAAGATGCCGCCGGTGCCGCGCGGTTCGTCGCGGTGCGGCAGATAGAAATACTCGTCGCACCAGGCCTTGAATTTTGCGTGGTCGGCGACGCCAGCGTGCTTCTCGCAGGCGAATCGCATGGCCCTGTGGAAGGCAACCGTGTCCGGGTCGTCCTGGGTGCGGCGACGGTCGAGCACCGGCGTCAGGTCGGCGCCGCCGCCGAACCACTGGCGCGAGGTGACGACCATACGCGTGTTCATGTGCACCGCCGGCACGTTGGGGTTCCACGGATGGGCGATCAGCGAAATGCCACTCGCCCAGAAGCCCGGGTCTTCCTCGGCGCCCGGCATCTGCTTCCTGAACTCCGGCGAGAACTCGCCATAGACGGTGGAGGTGCGGACGCCGACCTTCTCGAAAACGC
>NZ_RZSW01001078.1:0-846 GCF_003997375.1 Mesorhizobium sp. M5C.F.Ca.IN.020.29.1.1
GGCGCAAGAGGCACCGCTCGCAGGCGCGCAAGTTAGAAGCCGGCGGCAGCCACCGCCGCATCGAGGCCCAGACAGCGGACGAGGCGAACAGACTGCTTGATGCGTTTTTCGAGATGAAGGAGTTCCGCTTCCGCAAGATGGGCATCGCCAACGTCTTCGGTGAGCCGGAGGTTCGTGCTTTCTTCAGCGCGT
The DNA here is from genome assembly GCF_003997375.1 of Mesorhizobium sp. M5C.F.Ca.IN.020.29.1.1. NCBI lineage: Bacteria > Pseudomonadati > Pseudomonadota > Alphaproteobacteria > Hyphomicrobiales > Phyllobacteriaceae > Mesorhizobium > Mesorhizobium sp. M5C.F.Ca.IN.020.29.1.1. The sequence continues at coordinate 193 of NZ_RZSW01001078.1, forward strand.
TGTTCGTCGAAGCGCTTTCCGACGACAAGCCGTCCTTCGTGTTGCATGGGCTCGAAGTCGCCGGCAAGCTTCGCGCCGTCACCGGATCGAGCCGCTCGGGAAAACGCCTGATCTGCGAGTTCGGAGCGATCGCCGACGACGACCTCGCCCATGCCAGCCCCGGCGACTTTCTGTTCTTCGACAACATCGAGGAAGCCTGCGAGACGGGATTCGATGTCTATGATTTCTCGGTCGGCGACGAACCCTACAAGCGACTGTGGTGCGATATCGAGACCCAGCATTTCGAGGTCCTGATTCCGCTGACGATGAAGGGCCGCGCGCTGGTGTTTGTCCTGCGGCAAGGCGCGCGCCTGAAAACCTTCGTCAAGAACAGCCCGACGATCTGGAAGCTGACCAAGATGCTGCGCCGCAAGACGGCCGGACAGGCAGCACGTGCCGCGGGCGAAGACGACAGCTGACCGCTGCCGAGATTTCCGGAGCGTTCGAGCAGAATTATCCAACCCGTCTCAGGCGGCGGAGCGTCGCCCGGGTACCGGCGTCCCTGGCGTTTCATAGCCGACCGGCGTCACCAGCGTCAGGTCGGGATAGCCGCTCTCGATCAGCTCGACTGCGGCCTGCGCCACCTCGTCGTTCGGCTCCAGCAGCGACAGGAAG
>NZ_RZSW01001079.1:0-844 GCF_003997375.1 Mesorhizobium sp. M5C.F.Ca.IN.020.29.1.1
GCCCCACCATCTCGCCCGCCCTGCACCTCGGATAGCGATCATTCACCGTTTGTTCATTATGATAGCGCACGATCATAACTGGACATGCTGGTAGCTCGTACATGCCTGAAGGCCCTGCGCGCCGACCCAGCGCCGGGGCCTTTTTACTTCCGCAAAATCGATTCCAGCAACGCGGGTGCTTAGCAGGATGAGGCAATCTATTGCGGACACCTTAACCGGATTGGCTTTCATTTCAGCCCTCAATGCACAAGAGAGTTAGCACACACACTCCCCGCGCTTGGGATTGTTCGACCGTACAGCGAATTCCGCGAGTCAGTCGCTGATCGTTTATGTCAGTTGGCAGCTTTTCGCAGCAACGTACGCCATGATGTGAGTCGTGTCTTCCAAGCGCCGATTTGGCCGGGTAGGGTTTGCAAGGGGGGCGAACAACCGGATGAACGAACGGAATGATACTGGAAAAACTGCGCGCCTGTTGGGGGTTTAGCCCGACCGTCCATAGGAATGTCGCCCTGTTCGAAGGCTTTCTGAAGGGCAAGAGTTTCGCCGACCTGGCGCAGGAACATGGCCTGTCGAAATCGAGGGTGCGCCAAATCATCGACAAGGCTGATCGGCTTGTGGGCGGCGGCATCCTGACCAAGGCTGAATCGTCCAAGGCCTCGCCTCGATCCGATTTCATGGTCGACTATCCGTATGTGTGGAACCTAGCCGAGATGCATCGGCTCGGTAGCGTCACGCCGCACCATTTCTTTGCGGAGCTGGAACGCGCCGGATCGCTGGAGCGGCTGGTTGACAAGATGAAGCGGTTGCCGTGGCGCACACCAACAACAACACGTGAGCTGGCGCG
>NZ_RZSW01000107.1:0-14095 GCF_003997375.1 Mesorhizobium sp. M5C.F.Ca.IN.020.29.1.1
GCGCAGCCCCGGCCGCGCGATGGTGGTGTTCGAGACGATGAGGCCGTCTATTGCCTTCTCGGTAACCTCGGCGGCGATATCCTCCAGCTCGGCCTCGACCAGGTCCGGCGCGATCTTGAGGAAGACGGGCGGCTGCGCTGCTGCTGCCGTACGTGCGGCCATGACGCGCGACAGGAGCTCGCCAAGCTGTTCACGGGCCTGCATGTTGCGCAGACCCGGCGTGTTCGGCGAGGAGATGTTGACCGTCAGGTAGCTGGCGTATGGCGCAAACCTGACAACGCCGCGTTCATAGTCACTGACGCGGTCGGTGCTGTCTTTGTTGGCACCGATATTGACGCCGACGATGCCGGCGCGGCCCTTGCGGGTAGCAAGCCGTTCTTCGGCAGCCTGGTGACCCTCATTGTTGAAGCCCAGCCGGTTGATCACCGCTTCGTCCGATGTCAGCCGGAAAATGCGCGGCTTCGGGTTGCCGGCCTGCGGCCGCGGCGTGATCGTGCCGACCTCGGCAAAGCCGAAGCCGAGGCCAAGCAGCGCATCGGCAACCTCGGCGTTCTTGTCGTAGCCGGCAGCCATGCCGAGCGGATTGGGGAAATCGATGCCGCAGATGCTGACTTTCAGCCTGTCGTCGCGCACGGGGCGTCGGGCGACGGGCAGCCCACATTTCAGCGCGGCGATCGACAGGCCGTGGGCGGCTTCCGGATCGAATGCGAACAGGAAGCTCCGGCCGAGCCGGTCGAGCACGTTCATTCGGCCTCCAGCGTTGGGAATTGGTGCAGTCCATCGGTGCCGAGCGGCAACGGTTGCACCAAGACAACGGCCTTGAGATCGAGCGGGCCGTAAAGATGCGGGAACAGCGCGCCGCCGCGCGAGACCTCGTATTTCAGCAAATCACCCAGTTTGGCTCCATCGATGGCGACCAGCAGCAGCCCGGTCTGGCCGGCAAAGTGTTTTGCCGCCGTTTCCCTGGCTTGGCCGGCGGTGGAAAAATGGATGAAGCCGTCGGCGACGTCGATCGGCGCGCCGGTGAATCGGCCATTTCTTTCGGCCTCGCGCCACAACGCTTCAGGTACTATCTTGTAGATAATCTGAGACATGGTTGCGCTATAGTCCGAACCAACCATACGGGGAAGAGGCAAGCAGGTTCGGAAAAGTGTCACACGGTTTTCCGACAAGAATCTGCGTTAAGGCAAAGGCTAGCATTCTTCCCCATTTCCGGCGCAAACATGCGATAAATTGCGCTTACTGGCCCATGGAGGACAATATGCGTCCGCAGCACGTCTTGATTCCCGCAGCGCTCGTCTCGCTCGTCGCGGCATCGGCCTTTTCTGAGGAAGCCGACCGATACCGGCTGGAAAAGTCGGCCACGGGCTATGTCCGCATGGACACGCAGACCGGTGCGATGTCGATCTGCGAGGAGCGTTCCGGCCAGCTCGTCTGCAAGATGGCGGCCGATGAACGCGCCGCCTTCCAGGACGAGATCGACCGGCTGCAGAATTCGGTAAAGGCGCTCGACCAGCGCGTCGTCAAGCTCGAGAACTCGCTTGCCGCCCGCTTTGAGTCGACATTGCCCAGCGAGGAGGATTTCAACAAGACGATGAGCTACATGGAGCGCTTCCTGCGCAGCTTCATGGGTATCGTCAAGGACATGGAAAAGGACAGCGGCGAGGATGGCGCCAAGCCCAATTCACAAAAAACCTGAGCACCATTCACCGTGGGAACCCGGCGCATAGGCTTGCCGCTTGAAAACGGCTGATATCGCCGCATAATCGTTCGACTGATCCCGTAAGAAGCAGACAATCAGTGGGATTCGGGGAGGGCCTCGTGCCGTCAGGCTACACTTTCGTCATCGCTGACGATCATCCACTTTTTCGCGGCGCGCTGAGAGAGGCGCTTGCCGGCATCGGCAATGTCGCCGGCATTCACGAGGCCGGCGATTTCGAAAGCGCCAAGGCGCTGGTCGTGGCCAATGAGGACGTCGATCTGGTGCTGCTCGACCTGTCCATGCCGGGCGCGAGCGGCCTTTCCGGTCTGATCTCGCTGCGCGGCATCCACCCGACGGTGCCGATGATGGTGGTGTCGGCGCATGACGATCCGGTGACCATCCGGCGCGCGCTTGATCTCGGCGCTTCGGGTTTCATCTCCAAATCGGCCAGCATGGAGGAAATCCGCAGCGCCGTGCAGTCGGTGCTTGCCGGCGACATCGCTGCGCCCACGGGCATCGATCTCGGCGTCGAGCGCGATCCCGAGATATCCGATCTGATCAAGCGGCTGCAGACGCTGACGCCGCAGCAGACGCGCGTGCTCGGCATGCTGGGCGAAGGGCTGCTCAACAAGCAGATCGCCTACGAACTCGGTGTCTCCGAAGCGACGATCAAGGCGCATGTCTCGGCCATTTTGCAGAAGCTTGGCGTCGACAGCCGCACCCAGGCGGTGATCCTGCTCTCCAAGATCGGCAGCGACCCGCTGCAGGCAGCCAGCTGAGCTAGAGCATTTTGCAGCCAAGTGGAATCACTTGGCGTTGAATAAAAGCGGCTAAAACAGATAGATAGAGCGGTTCAATTGAACGCATCCCGCTCCAGCATCCTGGTCAACAGAAAGATTATGACCGTTACTCGGCCGCGGACGCCAGCGGCCTGACCCTCGCCATCATCGAGCGCAGCACCGCTGGTTTGAGTGGCTTGTTGATCACCGGCACGTCGAGTCTGCCGGCGGTGGCGCGCACCTCGCTCGAGCGGTCGGCGGTGACCAGCACGGCCGGCATGTCCTGGCCGTGGATCGCACGCAGTTTGACGATCGCGTCAAGGCCGGTCTCGCCGTCGAGATGGTAGTCGGCAAGCACGATGTCGGGGCGATGCGTGACGGACCCCTCGAGATCCCCCGTGCCGGCAAACGTGTCGACGCTGCAGCCCCAGCCTTCGAGCAGCAGCCGCATGCCGTCGAGGATGCGGGCATCGTTGTCGATGCAGAGCACGCGAAGCCCGGCAAGCGAAGCAGCAGTGCGGACCGGCGCTTTCGCCGTGACCACGCGCCGTGGCTCCTGCGCTGCCGCGACCGGCAGGATGACGGAAAAGCGCGTGCCCTTGCCTGGGTTTGAAAAGATCTGGAGTTCGAGGCGCAAGACGCGAGCGATGCGGTCGACGATGGAAAGGCCGAGCCCGAGGCCGTCAGCTTCGCGCGCACCCTCGTCGAGCCGGGTGAATTCGTGAAAGACCGTGTTCAGCTTGTCGGTGGCAATGCCGATGCCGGTATCGATCACCTGGATCTCGGCCAGTTCGCCGCGCCGCCGCGCGCCGACCAGGATGCGGCCATGGCGCGTGTATTTGATGGCGTTGGACACCAGGTTCTGGATCAGGCGGCGCAGCAGATTGCGATCCGTCATCACGCTGAGTGACGAGGGCATGATCGTCAGTCTGAGTTTCTTCTCGGCGGCAAGCGGCTGGAAGTCGTTGCCGATCTGGCGCAGCAGTCCTTCCAGGCTGAAAGCCGTATCGTCCGGTTTCATCGCACCAGCGTCGAGACGAGAAATGTCGAGCACCGCACCGAGAATGGTCTCGACCGATTCCAGCGAAGATTCGATGTTGTTTGCGGCCTTGCCGGTCGGGCCCTTGCCGGCCTTTTCGATCAGCGACGAGCAATAGAGGCGGGCGGCGTTCAGGGGCTGCAGGATGTCATGGCCGGCGGCGGCGAGGAAACGCGTCTTGCCGAGATTGGCCTCCTCGGCCAGCATCTGCGCCTGTGCCAGTTCCTCGTTGACGCGGGTCAGTTCGACAGTGCGGTCCTTGACGCGTTGTTCCAGCGATTCATTGGCGCGCTTCAGCGCCAGATCCTGCTCGACGCGTCCTGAGATGTCGGCATAGGTGGCGACGATGCCGCCATCTGGCATTGGGTTGGAGCGCAACTCCAGGATGCGGCCGCTGGTCTTCAGCTCCATCTGCCATGGGCTGACGAAACTGGTGAGGCGGTTGAGCATCGCCACCCGCTGGTCGGCCGGAATGTCGCCGCGCTCGGCCAGGTGGCGCAGGATGCGGTCGAGCGAGACGCCGACCTGGCCCATCTCGTCGGGCAGGTCGAACAGCGCCCGATACTGGCGATTCCAGCAGATCAGCCGGAAATCCCTGTCGAAGACGGTGATGCCTTGTTCCATCTGGTCGAGCGCGATCTGCAGCAAGTCGCGATTGTGCTGCAGCGCCTCGGTGGCGTCGTCGAGCAGGCGGAAGGCATCCTTGGATTCGCGGTCGTTGCGGCGCAGCAGCAGCGACAGGATCAGCCGAGCCGAGGAGGAGCCGACGGCACTCGCCAGAAGCTGCTCGGAGAAGCGGATGACGTCCATGCTGGCTTGTTCGTTGCCGTGCAGCGAAGCGCCGCTGCTCTCTTCAAACGACTGGAAGGACCGCTCGGTGCGTTCGACGCCAAGATAGCGCGCGATGGTGTCCTTGAGGTCGTTGACGGTGACGGTGGTGCGGAAGCGGCGCAGGCTCGGCATCGGGCTCGCCTCGCGCGGCACGAAGATCGACGCCTGGATGCGTTCCAGCGGCACCGACGCGCGCGACAGCGAGCCGAGCACGAAGAACAGCGTGTTGATCGACAGGCTCCACAGGACACCGTGGTTCAGCGGCTCGGCGATGGTGCCGAACAGCGCTTGCGGCCGCAATGCGTCGAAGCCGAACAGGCCGTGGACGACAATGCCGGTGTCGGACGCGGCGAGCGAAGGAAGCAGCAGCGTATAGCTCCAGACGACGATGCCGGCGACCATGCCGAGCGCCGCCCCCCTGCCATTGGCGCCGCGCCAGATCAGTCCGCCGATCAAGGCCGGCGCGAACTGCGCGATCGCGGCGAAGGACATCAGGCCGATAGAGGAGAGCCGCGCGCTGTCGGTGCTCTCGCGATAGTAGAGGAAGGCGATGAACAGCATGATGAAGATCGCCGCACGTCGCACGTTGAGGATGAGCGCTGACCAGTCCTCGTTCTCCGATGTCGTGGTCTTGAGCAGGCGACGCACAAACAGCGGAATGACGAGGTCGTTGGAGATCATGATCGACAGCGCGACGCTTTCTACGATCACCATCGCGGTCGCCGCCGACAGGCCGCCGATGAAGGCGGCCATGGCCAACACATCGTGACCGCTGAGCAGCGGCAGCGACAGGACATAGAGATCGCTGCTGGTCCTGGTGCCGACCAGCGCCAGGCCGGCGAGCGCGATCGGCAGCACGAAAAGGTTGATCGCCACCAGATAGAGCGGAAACACCCATGTCGCGGTGCGCAGTTCGGCCTCGCTGCGATTCTCGACGATGGTGACGTAGAACTGGCGCGGCAGCATGATGATAGCGAAACCGCTCAAACACGTCAGTACCAGCCAGGTGGCGAGCGACGTGCGGTAGCCCATCGCCTGCTGCACTTGCGTATTCTCGGCGAGCTTGTCGACCATATCGCCCGGGCCGCCGAAGATCAGGAAGGTCACCATCAGGCCGATCGCCAGGAAGGCCGCGAGCTTGACGACCGTTTCCACCGCGACGGCCAGTACCAGCCCGTCCTGGTGCTCGGTGGCGTCGGCGTGGCGCGTGCCGAATAGCACCGCAAACAGCGCAAGCAGCATGGCGACGACCAGCGAGATGTCGCTGACGAAGGGATCGAAGGAGGGCGGCGAGCCGGTATAATGCTCGACCATCAGGCTGACCGAGCCGGAAATCGCCTTCAACTGCAGCGCCATGTAAGGCACCGCGCCTACCGTCGCGATCAGCGTGGCAATCGCTGCTACTGCGAAACTCTTGCCGTAGCGGGCGCCGAGGAAGTCGGCGATCGAGGTGATCTTCTCTGTCTTGGCCAGCCTGACGATGCGCCGAAGCAGCGGAAAGCCGAACACGAACACCAGCACCGGGCCGATATAGATGCCGAGGAATTCAAGGCCGCGCTCGGAGGAAAGGCCGACCGAACCGAAGAACGTCCAGGAGGTGCAGTAGATCGCCAGGCTGAGCGCATAGATGAAGGGCCGGGCCCGGTCAGACCCGGATGTCGTTGAGCGCCGGTCGCCGAGGCTGGCGATGGCGAACAGCAACGTCACATAGGCAATCGCAATGATGACGACGAACCAGCCCTGCACGGCCTGACAATCCTCCCTTGCCGGTTTTGCATCCGGCCTGCTGAGACGCAATCACAGCTTGGCGATCAAGTCCATCGCGGCTTTCGGCGCAGGATGGCTGCGGCTTCGGAATTTTGGCCGGCGGAAACGGTCTTTTGTCCATGCTGCAACCGCAGGTTTTTGCTATTGTGCCAGTGAAGCCAACGATCGGGCGAGGGCGGCGGCCTGGCCCGTCAGAACAAGGAGGGTCGAATGCTGAAAGAATTCCAGGAATTCATTTCCCGGGGTAACGTCATGGACCTGGCCGTCGCCGTCATTATCGGCGCTGCCTTCAGCAAGATCGTCGATTCACTGGTCAATGACATTATCATGCCGATAATCGGGGCGATTTTCGGCGGACTCGACTTCAACAATTATTTCCTGCCCTTGTCCTCAGCCGTCAACGCCACATCGCTGGCGGAGGCCAAGAAGCAGGGCGCAGTCTTCGCCTATGGCAGTTTCATCACCGTCGCGCTGAATTTCATCATCCTCGCCTTCATCATCTTCCTGATGGTCAAGGCCGTGAACAATCTGCGCAAGCGGCTGGAGCGTGAGAAGCCAGCTGCGCCTGCCGCTCCGCCGCCGGCCGATGTTGCGCTGCTCACCGAAATTCGCGATCTCCTCGCCAGGAAATAATCCGAAGACAGATTCCCTGGACCAAAACCCCGGTCGGTTTCGGCCGGGGTTTTCTATTTTCGCCTGTCGTAAAACACGCTAGCTGTCCAGAAGACGGAAGACGGATCCATCCATGACCCTCATCGAGGATTTGCGCGCCGAGGCCCGGGCTGCGCCGGAAAGCGGCATTGTCGCCGTCATGAACCGCGGCCGCGACCGCGACGGCATGATCCCGCTCTGGGCCGGCGAGGGCGACCTGCCGACGCCCGCCTTCATCACCGATGCCGCTGCCCGGGCACTGGCCGGCGGCGAGACCTTCTATACCTGGCAGAAAGGCATCCCCGAACTGAGGCAGGCGCTCGCCCGCTATTACGTCAGGCATTTCGGCAAGAGTTTCGCCGAGGAAGAATTCATCGTCACCGGCTCGGGCATGCATGCCATCCAGCTGGCAATCGATGCCGTCGCCGGGAAGGGGGACGAGGTCGTCTATCTGTCGCCGGCCTGGCCGAATTTCGCCGCAGCCGCCGGCGTGGCGGGCGCCGTCCCGGTCGCTGTCACGCTCGACCAGTCCGGCAATGGCTGGTCCTGCGACGTCGGCAAGATCGAGGCGGCGATCACGCCAAGGACGAAGGCGCTGTTCGTCAACACACCGTCCAATCCGACCGGCTGGACCGCCGACAGGGAGACGCTGCAAGCGATCCTCGACCTCGCCCGCGAAAAGGGCCTGTGGATCATCGCCGATGAGATCTATTCACTGTTCCACTACGGCGACAGTCGCGCGCCGTCCTTCATCGACATCATGGCCGACGAAGATCGCATCCTCTTCGTCAACAGCTTCTCCAAGAACTGGGCGATGACCGGCTGGCGCGTCGGCTGGATCAAGACCCATCCTTCGCTGCAGCAGGTGTTCGAGAACCTGGTCCAGTATTCGACCTCAGGTGTTGCCCAGTTCATGCAGCGCGGCGCGGTCGTCGCGCTCGACGAAGGCGATGCCTTCATCGCTGAGCAGGTGGAGCGGGCAAGGGCTGCGCGCGACCTGGTCTGCGGCATCCTGGCTGCGACCGGCAGGGCACGCTTCACCGTGCCGCAGGGCGCGTTCTATCTGTTCTTCGCGGTCGACGGCATCATCGATTCACGCGCCGCCGCCTTCGACATCGTCGACCGCGCCAATGTCGGTCTGGCACCCGGAACCGCCTTCGGCCCCGGCGGCGAGGCCTTCCTCAGGCTGTGCTTCCACCGCCGCCTCGACCAGCTCGAGGAAGCGGCGCACCGGCTGGCGAAGTGGATGACGAGTATGTGAGTTGCCTTCGATCCCCGAGTTGAAACTCGGGGATCAGCCGCCGGACTTCGGCACCAGCAACGGAATGACGCGGTCGCTTTCCCTCACCGAAGGCCGGCCCGCAGAACCGTAAGAGATACCCAAAGCATCCCAAGTCTCAACCAGCGCATCCTGAAGTTCCGCGATCAGGTGATCCGAATGGAACGGCGACGGCGTAATGCGCAGCCGTTCGGTGCCGCGCGGCACGGTCGGGTAGTTGATCGGCTGGATATAGATGCCGTGGACGCCGAGCAGGCGGTCGCTGGCCATCTTGCAGAGCTCGGGATCGCCGACGAGCAGCGGCACGATGTGGGTAGCGGAGTCCATCACCGGCAGGCCGGCGGCGGTAAGAACCTGCTTGGTCCGCATCGCCTGGCGCTGCTGTGCGTCGCGTTCGGACTGCGAGCGCTTCAGATGGCGGATCGACGTGGTCGCCGCGGCGGCGATGGCCGGCGGCAGCGCCGTGGTGAAAATGAAGCCCGGCGCATAGGAGCGCACGGCATCGATCACCGCATTTGTGCCGGTGATATAGCCGCCGAGCGTGCCGAACGCCTTGGCCAGCGTGCCTTCGATGATGTCGATACGGTCTGCCAGCCCTTCGCGCTCGGTGATGCCGCCGCCGCGCGGTCCATACATCCCGACGGCATGGACCTCGTCGATATAGGTCATGGCGTTGTAGCGCTCGGCAAGATCGACGATCTGCTTGATCGGCGCGATGTCACCATCCATCGAATAGACGCTCTCGAAGACGATCAGCTTGGCGCGTTCGCGGCCCGCCGCCTGCAGCAGGCTTTCAAGATGCGCAACGTCGTTGTGACGAAAGATCTTCTTCTCGGCGCCCGAACGCCGCACGCCCTCGATCATCGAGGCGTGGTTCAACTCGTCCGAGACAATCAGGCAGTTGGGCAGAAGCCGTGCAATGGTCGAGATCGAGGCTTCGTTGGAGACAAAGCCCGAGGTGAAGACGAGTGCGGCTTCCTTGTCGTGCAGGTCGGCCAGTTCCAGTTCGAGCTCGACCAGCGGATTGCTGGTGCCGGAGATGTTGCGGGTGCCACCGGCGCCAGATCCCATCTTGCCGGCGGCGTTCTGCAGCGCAGCGATGACGTCTGGATGCTGGCCCATGCCGAGATAGTCGTTGGAGCACCAGACGGTGATTTCCTGGGCGCGGCCGTTGGCGCGCCAGATGGCGCGTGGGAATTTCCCCACGATGCGCTCGAGGTCGGCGAAGATGCGATAGCGACGCTCTGCGTGGAGCTGGTCGATCGCGTCTTCGAAGAACCGCTGATAGTTCATTTCGGCTTCCCAATTTTTGCGTGGGATCATAATCATTGCCCTATTCGACGTCTACTTGGCCTTTTTGGTCAAAATGCCACGCCCCAAGCCTGTTTCTAACGACCATGGATCATGGCCTATTCCCTTGATGTGGATCAATTTTGTTCAGGACGATGCCACGCGCCGATGAGACTGGTTACCGCAGACACTAATGGTACTAATGGCCTAGTGGCAGGCTTTCCAGTAAGGCGGGTGTTGAGACAGTTTCCGACAAATCTTGAGCAGCGAGGACACGGATGACGGTTTTGGTGACAGGCGGCGCCGGCTATATTGGCAGCCATATGGTCTGGGAGCTGCTGGATGCGGGCGACAGCGTCGTCGTCCTCGACCGGCTTTCGACCGGCTTCGAGTGGGCCGTGGCACCAGAGGCAAAGCTCGTCGTTGGCGATGTCGCCGACAAGGAATTGGTCGGTTCGATCATCCGCGACAATCATGTCGACGCGATCATCCATTTTGCCGGCTCCATCGTAGTTCCCGAATCGGTTGCCGACCCGCTCGGTTATTACGAGAACAACACCTGCAAGACGCGCACGCTGATCGAGACCGCCGTGCGCGAAGGCGTGCCCAATTTCATCTTCTCCTCGACCGCCGCCGTCTATGGCGGCGCCGGGCTGGAGCCGGTGCGTGAAGATGCCCGCCTTGCACCGGAATCGCCCTACGGCCTGTCCAAGCTGATGAGCGAATGGATGCTGCGCGACGCCGCAATTGCCTATGGTTTGCGCTATACGGCGCTGCGCTACTTCAACGTCGCCGGCGCCGACCCGAAGGGCCGCACCGGCCAGTCGACGCCTGGCGCCACGCATCTGATCAAGGTCGCCTGCGAGACGGCGCTCGGCAAGCGACCCCTTATGCAGGTGTTCGGAACCGACTATCCGACGCCAGACGGCACCTGCATGCGCGACTACATACATGTCAGCGATCTGGCGGTGGCGCATCGGCTGGCGCTGGAACGCCTGCGCGCCGGCGGGACAAGTCTCGTCGCCAATTGCGGCTACAGTCACGGCTATTCGGTGCTCGAGGTGATCGACAGCGTGCGGCGCGTCTTTGGTCATGATTTCGAGGTGCGGATGGGCGAGCGCCGTCCGGGCGACGCCGCAGCGGTAGTCGCTAATTCGGAGCTGGCGCGCCGCGAACTCGGCTGGACGCCGCAACGCGACGACCTCGACCTGATCGTCGCCGACGCGCTGGCCTGGGAGCGCATTCTGACCGGCAAGAATTCGTCGCGGGGCTGAGACCAAGTTCTTAGCTCGAAAGCTCCACGCAGAAGCGCTATTGAAGGAGCTGCGCGGCGAAGCGTGGATGCATTTGGCCGCGTGTGACCTTTGGGGGGCGGCATGAGAATATTGGTGCTTGGGGCCGGTGTCGTCGGCACTGCAGCCGCCTATTATCTGGCGAGCGACGGCCACGAGGTGACCGTGATCGAGCGCCATCCAATGGCGGCGCGCGGCACCAGCCAATCGAATGCCGGGCTGGTGTCGCCGGGCGACGCCACCGCCTGGGCCTCGCCCGCTGCGCTGAAAACATTCCTGCGCGCGCTTTACAACCACGATCTCGGCATCAAGGTGCGGCTGCGCTTCGATCCTTATTTCTTCGCCTGGAGCCTGCGCTTCCTGCGCCAGTGCACGCGAGCGCGCCTGCGCGCCAACACCGATATCAAGCTGCGCCTGGCGCTTTATTCGCGCGACTGCATCAACGCCATCTCTGCCGCCACCGGCATTCACTATGACGAGCGCAAGAAGGGCATTCTCTATTTCTTCCGCTCGCAGCAGAGTCTTGATACCGGCACCGACAATTACCGCTATCTCGCCGAGCACGGTCTGCCGATCGAGATCGTCGGCCGCGAGCGGCTGGTCGAGCTAGAGCCCGGGCTTGCCGGGGCCAAGGATAAGATCGCCGGCGGCGTCTATTCGCCGATCGACCAGACCGGCGACTCCAGCCAATTCACGCAGAACCTCGCTGCCTATGCCGCCCAGAAACTCGGCGTGCAATTCCTCTACGGCACGACGGTCGAAGGCCTCGACATTGAAGGCGATCGGGTGCGCGCGGTGATGACCTCGGCCGGTCCGGTCGCTGGCGACGCCGTGGTCATATCAATGGGACCTGAAAGCGGCCTGCTCGGTCGCCGCTACGGCCTCGATCTGCCGGTCTATCCGGTCAAGGGCTACACCGCGACCTTGCAACTGGAGGACGAGAGCAAGGGGCCGACCATGGGCGGCGCCGACGAGGATCAGCTCATCGGCTATTCCAGGCTCGGCAACCGGCTGCGGCTCGCTTCGACAGCCGAGTTCACCGGCTTCGACCGCACCCACAAGCCGAGCGATTTCGCCGCCATGTTCAGGACCGGCAACGATCTGTTCCCGGGTGCCTTCGACGAGAACAAGGCCGAGCTCTGGGCCGGCTTGCGGCCGATGATGCCAAGCTCGGTGCCGGTCATCGGCCAAGCGCGCTACAGGAATCTGTACCTCGACACCGGCCACGGCCATGTCGGCTGGACAATGGCCTGCGGTTCCGGAAGATTCCTTGCCGATGTGGTCTCCGGCCGCAAGCCGGAGATCGACCCGCAAGGGCTCGTCTACAAAGGCTAGATCATGTCCGGACCGCAAGTCGCCATCGACCTTGGCTGCATCGAGCGCAATGCACGCACGGTCGTCGACCGCTGCGCCCTGTCCGGCATCAAGGTCTTCGGCGTCACCAAGGGAACTTGCGGCATGCCGCAGGTGGCGCGAGCCATGCTCCGTGGCGGCGTCGCCGGCATCGCTGAATCGCGCTTCGAAAACATCCGCCGCCTGCGCGACAGCGGCATCAATGCGCCGATCATGCTGCTGCGCAGCCCGCCGATGGCGCGCGTCGAGGAGGTGGTCCGCACCGTCGACATCAGCCTGCAATCCGAACTCGCCACCATCCGCGAGCTGTCGCGTATCGCCGCGCGCATGGGCCGCGTCCACGACATCATGCTGATGATCGATCTTGGCGACCTCAGGGAAGGCATCTGGCCGAACGATCTCGTGCCCACTGTCGAGCAGATACTGGCACTCAAGGGCGTGCGCATCGCCGGCATCGGCACCAATCTCGGCTGCTTCGGCGCCATCATGCCGACGGAGGAAAATCTCGGGCAACTTGTCGCCCATGCCTACAAGGCCGAGCGTCTGTCCGGCGCAAGGCTCGACTGGATATCAGGCGGGGCGTCATCGTCGCTGACACTGCTGCTCGAAGGCCTGCTGCCCGCCGGCATCAACAATCTGCGGGTCGGCGAAGCAATCCTGCAGGGTGGCGTCGAAACCTTCCGCGAGACGCCGTGGGCCGAACTGGAACCCGATGCCTGCCGCCTGACCAGCGACATCATCGAGGTCAAGCTGAAGCCGTCGCGGCCGATCGGCCAATCCGGCTACGACGCTTTCGGCAACCAGCCGGTGTTTCCCGACGAGCGCGACAGGTTGCGCGCCATCGCCAATATCGGCCGCGAGGACGTTTTGATCGAAGGTTTGACGCCGATTGCCAAGGGCGTGCGGGTGCTCGGCGCCTCCAGCGATCATCTGCTCCTCGATGTAACCGACGCCGACCCGCCACCCGCCGTCGGCGACCGTGTCGCCTTCCGCATGAGCTACGGCGCCATGCTGTTGGCGATGACCTCGGAATATGTCGAAAAGGCCCCGATGCACGATGTCGAGGATTTCTCCGGCCGCAAGATGGTGCAGATCACAGCCGAACCGGCGGCCGCCGGCATCCTCGCCAGGGAAGCGACCGGCGCCCGGCTGGAGGCGATGAATTTCGATGTCGTCGAGCTGGCCGATATCGAGCGACCCCCATCCGGCCTGGTCCGGCTCACCGCCGGGAGTGACCGGCGCATCGCCCACAAGGCGCTGACGATGACCGCGCGGGCGACACACTCGTTTGGCCTGATCTGGATCGATTCCATCGCCGCGCTGATGCCCGAGGGCGAAGACGGCATCGACCTGCCGGAACGTTCGGTGCTGGCGCGCGCGCTCGGACTCGATCACAAGCCCGGCGCGCTGCAGCCGCAACTGTCGCCGGAAAACGTCGTCATCGTCGGGCTGCGCCATGCCGATCCGGCCGAAGCCCGGGTGCTGAAGGATTCGCGCGTCTCCGCCTTCACCATGACCGACATCGACGCCATGGGCATGCGCGACCTGATGCACGAGGCGATCCGCATCGCCACCTCCGGCACGCAAGGCTTCCATGTCAGCTATTCGCCTCAGGTGACCGAATTCGCCGGCTGGGAGGCTGGCTCCGGCGGCATCACGGTGCGCGAAACGCATCAGGCGATGGAGGCCATCGCGCTGTCCGGCGGGCTGTTGTCGATGGATGTTTCCGGCCTGACATCAGGTTTGGAGCCGCGGATTGCGATAGACACCGTCAACTTCGTCATGTCGGCTTTCGGCAAGCGGATTTTGTGATCAGCCCCGCGCGTCGACAGCCGCGCGCCATGAGCGCGCATAAATCGCCCAGGCTGGGTCGGCCGGCGGTTCCATCCTTTCGCCTTTGCCTTGGACCGTTCTTTGGTCCGACGCCAGCAAGGCAGCGCCGATACTGGTGCCGGTCGCAGCCTCGGACGCAATGACGGCACGCGCCGTCGCTGCAGCCAGCATCTGCGTGAAAAGCCGGTTGCGGGCGAACGGGCCCTCGACGATGATCGGACCGTCGGCACCGATCAGATCGAGGCAGGTCGCGGTCATCAGCGCCAGGTAGAAAGAGAT
>NZ_RZSW01001080.1:0-843 GCF_003997375.1 Mesorhizobium sp. M5C.F.Ca.IN.020.29.1.1
CAACGGGGAGAGGGGATCGCCAGCGTTGCGGCCAAGCCCCTCCCCGCCCTTCACGGGGAGAAGGTCCCGGCAGGGGTTGAGGGGCAGCGCCGAGATCGTTGATCATTTCCAATATGAGTCGGGTGCCCACTTTTGTGTGACTCAGCTGCCTCATATTGACTCTCTCTGTTCATTGCCCCTGCGGAACAGTGCACAACAACTGCGGAAACCCGAACACTTCTCCACTCAAACCCACACTATCATTGCCCATGGCCAAAGGCGCGCCGGCCGACCGCATCCGTCCCCCGCGTTTGGCGATCGGCCGGGGCGCCCAACAACAGGGGAATGACGACGATGAAGTTCATGCTGACCGACAGAGCGTTGCATCCGCAGGCCGAGCCCGTCGCCGACGGCTTCAAGAAGGGCAGCATGAACCGGCGCGAATATCTCGCCACCATGGCAGCACTTGGCGTCAGCGCCGCCGGCGCGCTGGCGCTTGGCGGCCTCGCGCCTTCCCCTGCCAGGGCGCAGGCGCCGAAGCGCGGCGGCATCTTGCGCGTCGCCATGAACGTCAAAGGCTGGAAGGACCCGCGCACTTTCGACGGCGTCGAGATGTCCAATGTCGCCCGCCAGTGCAACGAATATCTGGTGCGCTGGAATCGCGATTTCACCTTCGAGCCGTGGTTGCTCGAGAGCTGGGGGACCAGTGACGACGCCCGCGTGCTGACGCTGCATGTCCGCAAGGGCATCACCTGGTCGAACGGCGACCCCTTCAACGCCGACGACGTCGTCCACAACCTGACGCGCTGGTGCGATGCGAGCGTTGCCGGCAATTCGGTCGCCGAGCGCATGGGGGCGCTGGTC
>NZ_RZSW01001081.1:0-839 GCF_003997375.1 Mesorhizobium sp. M5C.F.Ca.IN.020.29.1.1
CCCGCGACGTCTGCTTCCGGGCGAGGCAAAGTTTGTCTCTATGGCCGATATGCTGAAGGGTTTCGGGTGCCGTCAGGCGTACGAAAGTCTCTCATGCAGGAACCCGCGGGCCGCAGACGATTGCCTATGGGGATTTGTGCCTCGGGATGTGCCAGCGCCTGTCGCGGACTTCCGCATATGACGTGCCTGGGAGGTCGTGGAAGAAGCTTCCGGGCCAGGTCGCAGAACCTGGAGCGTTGATTCCGGCGGGATTGATGCGCGTGATGACCGGCTTCACGGCAACGTGCACATAGCGTCCCGTTGACCGGCGCCGGCGTGGCGCGGTCGTACGAGCAACTTGGTCATGCCGGGTCATGGCGCGTTCTCCCGGTTCGGCGCTCGTGAGGCAGGCGGCGCACGAGGCTGGCACCACCGTTCGAACCTCTCGATGACGACCATGCGTCCACCGCAGCAAGGGCAAGGCGGGCGGACGTCAGCCGGTCCTTCCGGAGCATCGTCTTCGGGCGGCGGAGCGACGTTCAGCAGTTCGCGCGCGAGTGCGAGGCTGGCCTTGCGGGCGGTGCCGGCAAGCAGCCCATAGTGACGGATGCGGTGGAACCCACGCGGCAGGACATGGAGCAGGAAGCGGCGGATGAACTCGTCGGCGGTAAGCGTCATGGCGCGCTGGCGCTCGACACCATCGCGGCGGTAGTCCTTGTATCGGAAGGTGACTCCCTTCTCGTCGAAGGCGATCAGGCGGCGGTTCGAGATGGCGACCCGGTGAGTGTAGCGCGATAGGTAGGCAAGCACCGCTTGGGGTCCGGCGAAGGGCGGCTTGGCATAGACCGCCCAGCGTTTGC
>NZ_RZSW01001082.1:0-838 GCF_003997375.1 Mesorhizobium sp. M5C.F.Ca.IN.020.29.1.1
GCTCGACCGGCAGCGCGATGATGAATTCCTTGGCGAACTGCGCGTCCTCACGCTTTTCGAACGCCTCGACACGGTTCCAGAAGGCCTCTGCCGCGCCGGCGACCGAGCGGTCGGCAATCAGCGCCCTCACCCATGCCGGCGCATCGGACGGCAGCAGGAATTCCTCATGGGCGAGATTGCGCTTGTTGGAATAATCGACCGTGCGGCCTTCGGCTTCGTACTCCATCCGGGCGCAGTGACGATACGCGGCCGACAGCACGGCGCTGCGGCCTGAGCCGCGTCCGATGAGCTGGGGCGTGAAATGCGTGATCGCCACGGTGACGACGGCTCCCGACGAGTAATAATTGCCCAATGTTCGTCGGGAGTGGCACGGCCCCGCCAGGGCCGGCGCAGCCACGTCAGCTGGGTCTCAACCGAGCAGAAGCCGAATGCGAAAGGTCGACCGGAATGAAGAAGCCGTCATCGAAGATCAGGGAGGAAATCGCCCGCCTGCAGGAGCAGCTCAAGGCGGCCGAGACACGCGAGGCGGAGCGCATCGGACGTGTCGCGCTGAAGGCCGGTCTCGGCGAGATCGAGATCGAGGAGGCAGCACTGCTTTCGGCATTCGAGGATCTGGCCGGGCGGTTTCGCCGGGGCAGCGGCAAATCGACCGGAAAGAGAAATGCCGCAGGGTCCAGGAGCACCGGCGATGCGACCGCGACGCTCGCGTCTGGCGCGGATGCGGGCGGCGATCACGAGGCTTGAGCGCATGCGCCGGTCGAGCTCATCGGAAGCCCGCAAGAAGGACACCCGCGAGAAGATCGAGCTCGGCGGGCTGATCGTGAAGGCGGGGCTGCGC
>NZ_RZSW01001083.1:0-832 GCF_003997375.1 Mesorhizobium sp. M5C.F.Ca.IN.020.29.1.1
GAGCCTACCTTTCGATACCGCGGTGCCGCAGGCATTGGTTGTGCTCGTCCAACTCACCGTCGCGGCTGTTGGCCCGCTGCTTGGAACCCTCGTCGCCGCGGTGATTTTGGCCAGCCTGCTAGCCAATGGTGGATTTGTCTTCTCTCTGGAGCCGATGAAGCTCAGCTTTAAGAAAATTGACCCCTTTGAAGGGCTGAAGCGCTTGGGGTCTGCTCGTTCCATGGTCGAAGTCTGCAAGACCATGTTCAAGGTATTGGTTCTCAGCGCAACCTTTTCCATTGTCCTTCTCGGGATGTGGAAGACAATGGTCCCTCTGCCGATCTGCGGCATGGGCTGTGTTGGCCTCATCTTTATGGAGACAAAATTGCTGATGGGAATTGGCGCCGGCGCACTGCTGGTCGGCGGACTGATCGATCTCCTGCTCCAGCGCGCGTTGTATCTGCGCGAAATGCGCATGACCAATACCGAAGTGACGCGCGAGTCGAAGGATCAGCAAGGAGCGCCAGAGTTGAAAGGTGAACAGCGTCGCATCCGCGAGGAGGCGGCCGACGAGCCTGCGCTTGGCGTGCATCGCGCCACGCTGGTCTTAACAGGAAGGGCGGTCCTGATCGGTCTGCGTTACGTTCGCGGTGAAACCGGGGTGCCGTTCTTAGTTTGCCGTGCCGAAGGTGAGCGCGTTTCACATGTGCTGAGTGAGGCGCGGGCACTACGCCTGACGATCGTCCATGACCATGTCTTAGCGCGTCAGCTGATAAGCACTACAAAACTCGGCCACGCGGTTCCTATGCAATATTTCCAGCCTGTCGCGAAAGCATTCTTTGCCGCAGACTTG
>NZ_RZSW01001084.1:0-830 GCF_003997375.1 Mesorhizobium sp. M5C.F.Ca.IN.020.29.1.1
CTTCATATCGCCTCCGTTAATGGCCGTACGCAGGAGATTGGCTGCTTGCGACTCAGCCTCGAGAACCATCGAGGCAAGATCGGCTACTTGTCCGAGGCCCGGAATGAAGCTGAGCAGTCCCACCGCCGTTGCCGCCAAGTCGAGCACTTTCGTCTCGATTTTGAGCACGGAGTCGACGACGTGCATGACGGCCCCGCCGTTCTTTTTGGCTGACTTAATGTCAGGCTGGTCCATCAGGCCCATCTTCATGTCCGCGACGGCATTCTGCTCTTCTGCGGTTTGGGCGCCGTGGGTGATTGGCTGCTGAACGTTGCGGTTCGCAGACGACATGTTTGTGCAAAAATGGGCAAAGTCTTTTTTGCTGATATTGCCGGAATCAACCGTATGCCCGCCGCCAAAGTCGAAGAATTTATGATGGGTCTTATAGCCCGTGATCGAATTGTTCAGGAGGCCAAACAAAAGAGGATCTGAAAGGAGCTGAGAGGCTGCTTCCCGCACTTTCGGATCAAGGCTCTTGTCGTCTTTCATTTTCGCCAGTTTGTCGCGAGTCAGAACACCGCTTCCAAAGAACGTGTCCTGATGGTCCTTGATCATCTCGACCGTATTCAGCTCAGTTTGCGTGAGGCTCATCGACGATGAGGCGACTTGCAGGAAATCCTCTTTGTGCATCTTCCCTTTCGAGCCACCGCACAACTGGTTCCAAGCATCGGGGTGATCGAGGAAATATTGCGCCGCCGCAATGACCTGGGGCGGAAATTTGCCGTTTTTCGATTCGCCGCCGACCATTTTCTTGAACTCATCCAGACTCAGGTCCTTGGACAGATTTTCGG
>NZ_RZSW01001085.1:0-829 GCF_003997375.1 Mesorhizobium sp. M5C.F.Ca.IN.020.29.1.1
GACCGCAAGAGGCGGTGTCGATTTCGCGGTCCGCGGCTTAAGGCCACGCCCGCCGCCCTAGCGGGAAAAGCGGGCTGCGCAGGGTGGGTCTCGATCAGGCGCCGGGCACGCCCACGTCCGCCTCGATCTTGATTTCCTTTTGAGCTTGTCCATGCCGAGCACCTGCAGAGCCAGGCGCTCATAGAAAGGCTCGGACTTTTCGGTTCTTATCTTGTGGAGGAAATACGTTTCGAAACCGACCTTGGCGGTGTGCACGATTTGTCGGAGGACGACCAGTTGAGGTTGCGCGGCGGAATTTGCGGCTGCGCCACGAAGGCGAGCCGGATTTGCCGAAATCGGCGAGGCAGGCCGCGTTCCATGTACCCTGCGTCGGGTCCCATTCCCTCTACCAGCCGGCCAATTTTGCGGGCCGTCGGCGTGACCATGGATTCGATCATGAGGCCGGCCTTCGCACCCACGGAACCGGCTTCTTGCCGACCGGCGGGACGGCGACGCGGACGCGAACCGCGAACTTGACGACGGAAACTTTGTGTTCTCTGGCCAGTTCGTCGCGAAGCTCGTAGGCCATGATGGTGCCGCCCAGACCGGCCCCGTGACGACAACATCCGTCATGCTTTTGCTCCTGTGCGGCGTCACTCGAAGCGCTACGCCGGCCGTCACCTGTTTCCGACGACTGTGGGCCGAAGTTGTTTAATTCTGGATCGTCGTTGCTGGCCGCGCCTTGATGCGGGTCAATCGACCCGCCGGTATACGGATTTGCAGGGTTTCGAAGCGTCGGCTTGACAGCCGCCAACGCGAGACTAATATTATTTGTAGATCTTAATATGAT
>NZ_RZSW01001086.1:0-829 GCF_003997375.1 Mesorhizobium sp. M5C.F.Ca.IN.020.29.1.1
GTTGCCGCCGTTTCTCTGCCTCGACGTAATCGTCTGACGGTTGGACCAAAGCCATCGCCTCCTCGTTGAGGACGAGCTGCGGATTCTCCCCGTCGACGACCGCGCCGATGCCATATTCGGAATGGCCCGGCGCGCCGATCTTGCGTACAAGCAGCACGTCGAGCCGGGCACGGAGTGCCTTCGCCACTTCGAAGCCAACCGGCACTCCGCCGCGTGGCAGCGCCAGTACCAGTGGATCGGTTGCCGCGAACCCGGTCAAAGCGGCGGCAAGCTGGCGCCCCGCCTCCGTTCGATCCCTGAATTTCGGCGCGTCAAAAATCATTGGCTTCACCTTTGCAAGGGCGAGACCTGGCATCGCTGGGTCGCTACTCGTGCCAAGATGTTCGCGGTCTGCAGCGTCTTGCCGAAAACCTCCGGACCGGTTGCACTCATCGTCGCTTCCTCGCCCAAATTCACCTTGCTGGCGAAACGGCGATCGGAGGCAATTGTTTCGTTTCACCTTGATAAAAATTGCCGCGGTCGTCGCGAGGCCGCATCTATCAGGCCCCCTTGCGTTCGCGGGATTTCCGCAACCTGTCGGAATCGGCCATTTTCCACGACATTGAGCGCCGTGACGACGGCCAGGTTGTCGCCTTTTTCGTCCCACTGCACGGGATCGCTATAAGCAATGCCTTTGAAGCGGAGCTTCCGCATCGCAGTCAGAACGTCGCGCCGGCTCGGATTTCCCTTGGTTTCAGTGATCGCGTCCCTGATTGCGGCGATCAGCACGCGGACTGAATCGTAGGAATTCACCGCATAGTTGCCGATTGGTCCGAACAGCGTCGCATAG
>NZ_RZSW01001087.1:0-824 GCF_003997375.1 Mesorhizobium sp. M5C.F.Ca.IN.020.29.1.1
GCCGGACAGGGCTTGGATAATCAAATCCTGCCCCGGCTTGTCGCGGCTGGGACCGGCCGGATCGTAAGCCGCGATCGAGCAATAGATGAGGCTGGGGTGTTCGGCAATAAGTTTGCCGCTGCACAATCCCATCCGCTTTAAAGCTCCCGGCCGGAAATTCTCGAGAATGACATCCGCCTGAGAGATCATCTGGCGGATAATCGCCTGCCCGTCCGGCCGTTTCAGATCAATAGACAGTGAACGCTGGTTGCGATTTAGGCCCAGGAAATAAGGACTGGGGGCGTCGGGAGCGGCCGTCGACTCCTTGATCCCCCTACGCTGATAATCCCCACTCGGAGCCTCTATCTTGATGACCTCCGCCCCAAGCGAACCGAGATACTGCGCCGCGATTGGCCCCGCGGCATAATGCGTGAATGCCAATACGCGAATACCGGTCAGTGGACGCACGTCACTGTCCAGGGCGCGGGCTTTCGCTCCTCTACCAGCCGTCACTTTGGCTTTCCTGGCACCCATACTTTCTCCTGCATTGCCTCGCAACCTGGATGACTCGACGCCCCAAGCGCGCTCTAATTCAGCGCGCAAGCGGTTCCCCGCATAAACATCCAAACCGTTAGGACGGGGTCACTTTGCAAACTCAAGTGCCCTGATAGCCTGAAGTCGCCCTCACGAATGTGAAAGTTCATTGAATTCTCTGTTACGACGCAGTGTCGAAGTACATTATTGGTATTTTGCGCCCATGGCGACCGAACAGCCGCAGGCCGTTCAACGTTAATCCCATTCAACATGTTGCGATCTTTTACGAACTCTTATCACTGTCGCAACAT
>NZ_RZSW01001088.1:0-823 GCF_003997375.1 Mesorhizobium sp. M5C.F.Ca.IN.020.29.1.1
ATATCGCAATCGAAGGCCGATATCGCACAAGCTGAGTGGTTTTGTGCCATTTCAGTCTCCCGCTTAGATGGGGCGGTAGCACCTGAGTTGGCTATCAAGCGCCCGCTTGCCGGAAAAGGTGCGGGCGACGTGGAAAGTGTACGCCTTTAATGAACATTAGCGAGTCATTTATTGACGGAACTATCGCCGGACGCTTGCGTTGCGCCCGCTAGTGGGATTTTGCAAGTACTGACGAGCAGGACAGAACACCCAGCGCACATGACAATTCTGTTCTCCGGCGCTTGGTCAGCGAGCCCTTATAACCGAAGAGCAGGCTCGCGAGCTTATCGCCCTTCTGGGGAACGACTGGCCGTCGCTTATGCGAGAGGCCCGCTTTCTGATCAGGAAAGGCTAGTCGCAAGGTGCCGGTTGGCATCGGCGAGCCGTTTTGACGCTCATCGGTTCAGCCTTTCCATCGTCTCAATGATCGCCTTGGCAAGGGGTTCGCCCCTCGTGGATCGGCTCTGGGCCATAGAGCAGCAAGACGGCTTCCTCGCTCGGCAACTCACCGGGCGGGCACTTCTCTTCGATCTAGTTCCGGGCATGAACTCTGCCCGCTACAGCCAGAAACGCTCCTTTAGAGATGCTCAGTACACCGTCAGTTGCGCCAACGCAGCCAGAAGACGACGCTCGCCAGTCGGTTTACCGGCATTGGGTGCTCCAGCCAGAACCTCGCCGCCGACTTGCTCGGGCTTGTCATAGGCGCTTGCCACGGCGAAAGGCACATCTCGCGCTTTCAAGATCTCTGCTAGCGGCGTGACAGTTCATTCCCGAGGGTTAACGT
>NZ_RZSW01001089.1:0-818 GCF_003997375.1 Mesorhizobium sp. M5C.F.Ca.IN.020.29.1.1
GGATTGATCTTGTATTCCTCACACGGCACGGCAAAGCACATATGTAGGAAGTTGGCCGCGAAATTCAGCTCGTTCTTCGGGTAAATGAAGGGCTGGCCGATGTGGTACTTATAAGCCATCGCCGCGATCGTCGGCATCTTGGCGATCAGCCGCATCGACGCGACCATGCGCTGGTAGGGGTCCGAGATGTCGGTGGAATCGTGATAGAAGGCTGACAGCGCGCCGACCACGCCGCACATCACCGCCATCGGGTGCGCGTCGCGGCGAAAGCCGGTGAAGAAGCGCGACATCTGCTCGTGCACCATGGTGTGGCGCGTCACCCGGTAGTCGAAATCGTCCTTCTGCGCCTTGGTCGGCAATTCGCCGTAGAGCAAGAGGTAGCAGACTTCGAGGAAGTCGCCATGCTCGGCCAACTGGTCGATCGGATAGCCGCGATGCAAAAGGATGCCGGCATCGCCATCGATGAAGGTGATTTCCGACTCGCAGCTTGCCGTCGAAGTGAAGCCGGGATCATAAGTGAACGCCCCGGTGGTGCTGTAAAGCGAGCCGATATCGATGACGTCCGGTCCGACCGAGCCGCTTCGCACCTTGAGCTCGTGAGTTTTGCCGCCGAATTCAAGTTTCGCAGTCGACGCGTGGGTTTTGCCGCCAAATTCCATTTTTGTCGCAGCTTCGGACATTGCAAACTCCTTTAGGTTTTCTCAGTGCCGGCAAAGGCGAAATATCTGCAACGCAACACGTCGAAAGCACCGGAGTTCGCGCGTTTGCGCCCGCAATTGGATTTGCGTGCCAAATTGGGCCAAGATCTAATGTTGCAC
>NZ_RZSW01000108.1:0-14034 GCF_003997375.1 Mesorhizobium sp. M5C.F.Ca.IN.020.29.1.1
GCTCTGGTCCGTCCGTGCGGCTTCATCGATGCTCTTGGCTGCCGCGCCGGATGTCGATTGCCCTGGCGGTGGCGTCGTCTTCCTGCGCCGGCTGAGCCAGTCATTCACCCATTCCGGTATCGATTCGGCGGCTGCAAAACTGGCTGGCGCAGTGGCGGCAATCCACATCAGGGCCAGCGTGTGCTTGCACGGGAATTTTCGCGAGGGGCAGGTGCATTTGTAGCCGTGGTCGCCTGTGTCGATCACCACCCGATAAGGATTGGAGCCGGAGCCCTGGCATTCACCCCAGATGAGCGCCTGCTGCTCATTCTTTTCCAGCCGCGGCCAGCTCGATCGTTTGGTTAGCTTGGAGGCGGCGCCCAGCGACGCCTGATCGGGGGCAAGCGCCTCGATGGTCTTCAAATCGAATTCCAAGCCGCGCCCCTCGTGACTCGAACCAAACGCCTGTCGCCAGGATAGATAGCCGTTTGTGAAGAATTATTGTAGCTCTCGTGAAGCGAAGATCGATACTTCTCGATCTTATCCTTTGCGGCCGAATCCACCTGATCCGCAAGCGCGGTCCACCGCCATTTCGGCAGGCAGAGGATTTTCAGCAAAACGGCGTTTGGCGTCGGCCAGCCCAGTTGTGCGCTCAGTGGACGGGAGCAAGTCTTAGCAACCCATGCAACTGGTTCGCTGGAGCGAGCCGTTCAGCCTTTGCCCTTCAGGTCGACAGGCCCGACACTCCAACGGGCGCCTGCACGATCGCGCTCCAGCGGGCTGAATCTTTTTGGCGCCTTTTTGTGCGATTTGAACGGTGCGGTGCTTGACTCCTGCAACGCCTTGTGAAAAATTTTGCACCAGCTGATAAAAATATCTCAGGGCGGAAATGGTTGGTTTTGGAAACGGCCTCCTGCGCGACGATGAAACCAGTATGGCGACGCGTGCCGCCTGGCTTCATTATGCTGGTGGCTTGACCCAGTCGGAGGTCGCCAAGCGGCTTGGCCTGACCAGCCTCAAGGCGCATCGCCTCATCACCAAGGCCAATCAGGAGGGGTTGGTCAAAGTCTATATCGACGGCGAAGTGTCGGAATGCGTCGCGCTTGAAGACGATTTGTCCAGCCGCTACGGCCTCGACTATTGCGAAGTCGTTCCTGACTTCGATGGCGAAGAACTGCCGCTCAAGGCGCTTGGCATTGCCGGCGCGCAATTTCTCAAGCGTGAGATCGAGCGCGGCGAGGATACGCTGATCGGCGTCGGTCACGGCCGCACGCTGGCCGCCTGCGTGGAGTATCTGCCGCGCATATCTGCCGAAAAGACCCGCTTCGTCTCACTGCTTGGCGGCCTGACACGCAAATTCTCGGCCAATCCGCACGACGTCATTCACCGCCTGGCCGAACGGACCGGCGCGGAAGCCTATGTGATGCCGGTGCCGATGTTCGCCAACACGGTCGAGGATCGAACCGTGCTGCTCGGGCAGAAAGGCATCAGTGAGGTCTTCGATCTTGGCAAGGCCGCCGACCTGCTCATTGCCGGCATCGGCACCGCCGAGCGCGAGGCGTCGCTGGTCGCGACCGGCATGATCGAAAAGGGCGAAATGGAAGAGATTCGCCGCAATGGCGGCGTCGGCGAACTGCTCGGCCATTTCTTCGACGATGCTGGAAAGGCGGTCGAGACGACCCTTTCCAACCGGGCGCTGGCGCTGGCGCGCGAAGACATCAGCAATCGCAGGATTGTCGCCGTCGCCGGCGGCAAGGTGAAGGTTCGTGCCATCAAATCGGTGTTGGAGGGCCGCTATCTCAAGGGCTTGGTCACCGATGAGCGGACGGCGCGATCACTCGTGGAGCAGAAGTCGGTCGGGTAGCCGGCAGCCATTCGATTGAAACTACCCTGTGGAGGAGAAGACAAATGCATGAGAAAGAAAAAGACCTGATCGACGCGTTCCTGCGCGGACAAGTCGATCGTCGTGGGCTGATCAAAGGCCTCGGCGCAATGGGCCTTGCCGCCGGCACTGCCGGCACGCTGCTCAATCTGGGGCAGACCCGCGCACTGGCGGCGGATTTCGACTGGCAGGCGCACAAGGGCAAGACCATCAAGCTCTTGCTAAACAAGCATCCTTACGCCGATGCGATGATCGCCAACCTTGAAAACTTCAAGAAGTTGACCGGCATGGAGGTCGTCTACGACGTCTTCCCGGAAGACGTCTATTTCGACAAGGTCACCGCTGCGCTGTCGGCCAGCTCGCCTGAATACGATGCCTTCATGACCGGCGCCTACATGACCTGGACCTACGGCCCGGCCGGCTGGATCACCGACCTCAACGAGTGGATCAAAGATCCGACCAAGACCAACGTGAACTATGTCTGGGACGACTTCTTGCCCGGTGTCAGGAAGTCCTGCGCCTGGAACGGCCAGCCCGGCGGAGTGCTCGGCTCCGATGACGCCAAGCAGTGGTGCATTCCGTGGGGTTTCGAACAGAACAACATCACCTACAACAAGGGTATGTTTGACAAGGTCGGCGTCGGCGTTCCCGGCAATATGGACGAGATGGTCGCTACGGCGGCCAAGCTTACCAAGGATGTCGGTAGTGGCGTCTACGGCATCGGCGTGCGCGGCTCGCGCTCCTGGGCGACGATCCATCCCGGCTTCCTCTCGGCTTATGCCAACTTTGACCAAAAGGACCTGAATGTCTCGGCCGACGGCAAATTGTCGGCCGCGATGAACACCGCCGAATCCAAGGCCTTCCACAAGCAGTGGGTCCAGATGATCCAGGAGAGCGGCCCCAAGGACTGGTCGACCTATACCTGGTATCAGGTCGGCACCGATCTTGGCGCCGGCGCCTCGGCGATGATTTTCGACGCCGACATCCTCGGCTACTTCATGAATGGCGGCGACAACAAGATGGCAGGCAAGCTCGCCTTCTCCGCCTTCAAGGCCAATCCCGCCGCCAAGGCGCCGACGCCCAACATCTGGATCTGGTCGCTGTCGATGTCCAATTTCTCGAAGGATAAGGACGCCACCTGGTACTTCATGCAATGGGCATCCGGGCCCGAGCATGCACTGTTCGGCGCGACCAAGATGGACTTCGTCAATCCGGTCCGTCAGTCGGTCTGGAACGACGAGATGTTCCGCGAGAAGCTGAACAAGAGCTACCCGGGTTATGTCGAGATGTTCGACGTCTCGGCGCCCGGCGCCAGCATCAAGTTCACACCGCAGCCGCTGTTCTTCGATCTCACCACCGAATGGGCGGCGACGCTGCAGAAGATGGTGGCCAAGGAAGTGCCCGTCGACGAAGGCATCGACATGTTGGCCACCAGCATCGATGGCCAGCTCAAGGAAGCCGGGCTCGGCTAAGTCCTGGCGAACGGCTGGCCCGCTTTTTGCGGGCCAGCCGGCCATTCCACTGCGAAGCGGCGCCTGGAGCATCGGACCCAAAAGTGGAAACCGGTTTTGGGAAAATCCGATGCTCAAACACTGGCGGTGCCGCCACTCGCCCAACCGGCCGCCTAGCTCCCTGGGCGGTCGGCAGGGCGAAGCAACAGAGATGATGGAACAGCACGATGACTGCGGCGACCATGCAAAGAAACAAGCCTTCCGGCTTCAGGATCAGCAAGAGAGTGCTGCCTTATGTGCTCAGCCTGCCGGCCTTGCTCGTCTGCATCGGTATCCTGATCCCGTTCTTCACATCGGTCGTCTATTCGTTCCAGCGCTACCGGCTGAGCCAGCCCTGGGCGCGTCAGTTCAACTGGGGCGACAATTACATCTCTTTTTTCACCGACCCGAAGTTCTGGAACACGCTGGAGATATCGCTGCTCTATGCCGGTATCACCGTCCTGCTCGAACTGCTTCTCGGTCTCGGCATCGCCATGCTCCTGCAGAAGCGCTCGACGTTGAACAACTTCATCTCGATCATGCTGCTGATGCCGCTGATGACGGCGCCGGCGCTTGCCGCGCTGATGTGGAAGCTGATGACCAATCCCGGCTTCGGCGTGCTGAGCTATCTCGCCAGCCTGATCGGACTGCACGATTTCCGCTGGGCCTCGTCGCCGTCGACCGCGCTTTTCACCGTGGTCCTTGTCGACATCTGGGTCTACACGCCCTTCATCATGATCCTGCTGCTTGCCGGCCTGCGCAGCCTGCCGACGCAGCCCTTCGAGGCGGCAGCACTTGACGGCGTGCCGAGGAGTTTCGTGTTCTTCCGCATTACCTTGCCGATGCTGATGCCCTACATCCTGACGGCGACGCTGTTCCGTCTGCTTGATTCCATCCAGCAGTTCGACATCATCTATGCCATGACCCAGGGCGGTCCGGGCGACACGCTGACCGTCTTCCAGGTCGAGGCCTATCTCAACTTCTTCCAGTCGACCAATGTCGGCCGCTCGGCAGCGCTGATGATCATCCTGTGGGCAATCACCTACTTCCTCTCGAATATCTTCATCAAGAATTGGCTGCGGCTGCGCGAACGCGCCCGCGGCCAGGCATAGGAGGCTGAGATGGAACACACCTCGCTTCTCGAACGCATCCTGCGCGGCATAGCGCTAACACTGGTCGTGATCTTCTTCATGTTCCCGATCGTCTGGATCCTAATGATGTCGTTCCAGACCAACGAAACCATCTTGCGGATTCCGCCACAGCTTGTCTTCAAGCCGACGCTGGCCAACTACACCGCGCTGATCACCGGAAAGCTGACGACGGCGGCCGGCACGCTCGATATCGCCTTCATGCGCAACCTCTGGAATTCGGTGTTCCTGTCGGTCACCTCGGTCGCCGTCGCGCTGCTGCTCGGCGTTCCGGCGGCCTACGCCTTTGCACGGCATAAGTTTCGCGGCTCGGAAGACATTGCCTTTACGCTGCTGTCGTTCCGGTTCGCGCCCGCGCTGCTGGTGCTCCTGCCGCTCACCCTCTATTTCCAGAAGCTTGGACTGGCCAACACCTATGTCGGGCTGATCTGGGTGTATCAGCTGATCTGCCTGCCGCTGATCCTATGGATCGTGCGCGGCTATTTCGAGGACATCCCGGCCGACATCGAATATGCCTATCGCATCGCTGGCCATTCCTGGTTCGCCACCTTCCGCAAGATCGCGCTGCCGCTCGCCGGCCCGGGCATTGCGGCTGCCGGCCTGCTCGCATTCATCTTCGCCTGGAACAATTTCGTCTTCGCGCTCGTGCTCGCCTCGGCCGACAAGCAGCCGGTGACAGTCGGTGCGCTGGCCTTCATCACCTCCTCCGGCATCCAGTATGGCCAGATCTCGGCGGCGATCGTGCTTTCGATCACGCCGACGCTGGCGCTTGCCCTCTATGCGCAGCGCTATCTCGTCGAAGGCCTGTCGCTTGGCGCGGTAAAGGGATAGTTCTCATGGCCAGCCTCGAACTGCGAAACGTCGTCAAGCGCTACAAGAGCCAGACTGTCCTCGACAATCTTTCGCTGACCGTCGCCGACGGCGAAACCCTGGTCCTGTTCGGACCGTCCGGCGCCGGCAAGACGGTGCTGCTGCGGCTGGTCGCCGGTGTTATCGACCCCGACGAGGGAAAGATCTTCATCGGCGGCGAGGACATGACCGATCTTGACGCCGAGTTCCGCGGCGTCGGCATGGCGTTCCAGAATTTCGCACTGTTTCCCCATATGACCGCGTTCGACAACATCGCCACGCCGCTTCAGGCCAAGCGTTCGTCGCAAAGTGTGATGAAGGCGGGCGTCGAGAGCGTCGCCAAGCTGCTCAAGATCGGCCATGTGCTCAGCCACAGGCCAAGGGCGCTGTCCAACGGCCAGAAGCAGCGTACCGCGCTCGCCCGCGCTCTGGTGGGCTCGCCGCCGGTTCTCCTGCTCGACGACCCCTTGCGCAACGTCGATGCCAAACTGCGCTTCGAAATGCGGCTCGAATTGCCGAGGCTGCTGGCCGACCGTGGCGCAACCGTCGTCTACGTCACCCAGGACTACAAAGAAGCCATGGCGCTCGGCGATCGCATCGCGGTGATGTCGCAAGGCGTCATCAAGCAGCTCGGCACACCCGAGCAGATCTATCGTGAGCCGGCGAACATCGAGATCGCGCGGCTGTTTGGCGACCCGACCATCAACCTGCTCGACGTCAAGCCGTCGCGCGATGCCAAGGGCATCTATGTCGGCCTGTCGAACGTCCAGGTTCATCTGACGGGTGCCTATGACGCGATGGTCGGCCGCGACTGCGTGATCGGCTTACGGCCCGAAGCCCTGAGCTTCGTCGACGAAGGAACGCCCGCTGCCATTCCGGTGACGGTTGAGGCGGAGACGCCGCTCAATGAAAAGATCGTCACGCTGGTGCGCACCGTGCGCGGCCGTGAAATCCTGGTCTCCCGGCCAGCCGGAACACCGGGTCAGACCGAGGGCAGGGCTCATATTGCCGTCGACGGCAAAAGCGCCCTGCTGTTCGATCAGGCGAGCGGCGACAGAATCGGCGCCAGGAACGTCGTCAATTTGCGCAGCGGAGAAGCGGCATGATCCCGAGCGCACTCACCATTTCCGGCGTCGACAAGTTCTACGGTCCGATCGACAGGGGCGTGCACGCCGTCCAGAACCTGACGATGGAAATCGGCAGGGGCGAGATCGTCGCATTGCTCGGCTCGTCCGGCTGCGGCAAGACCTCGACATTGCGCATGATCGCCGGTTTCGAGGAGGTCTCGCGCGGCACCATCTCGGTTGCCGGCCGCAAGGTGCACACGCTGCCTCCGGTCAAGCGCAATGTGGCGATGGCGTTCGAGGGCTATTCGCTCTATCCGCCGCTGACCGTGCGCGAGAACATGGCGTTTGCGCTGAAGGCGGCCAAACTGCGGAAAAGCGACGTCGATGCGAAGGTTGCCAGCATCGCCAAGCTGCTCGAGATCGAGGACATTCTGGAGCGCTATCCAAGCTCCATCTCCGGCGGCCAGCAGCAGCGCGCCAGCCTCGGCCGGGCGCTGATCCGCGAGGCGGATCTTCATCTGCTGGACGAACCGATGGGGCAGCTCGAACCGCAACTTCGCGCCGTGCTGCGCGGCCGCATCAAGCACTTCATCAAGGAGCGCGGCTTGACCGCGATCCTCGTCACCCACGACCAGACCGAGGCCAATGCGCTTGCCGACCGGATCGCGGTCATGGAAGGCGGCGTGCTGCAGCAATTCGACACGCCCGACATGCTCAAGCAGCGGCCGGCCAACCTGTTCACCGGCACCTTCGTCGGCGAGCCGCCGATGAATGTCTTCGAGGCCTATGTCGGCACGGCTGCCGACAAGATCAATCTGCGGCTGCCCGACGGACTTTCGCTCGACTATGAGAAGGACGCGTTCAGCGGCTCGGTTCGCGACGAATTGCTCAAACGGCAGCGGGTCGTCATCGGCATAAGGCCCTACGCGGTTCGCCGCTCGAAGGACGGCGTGCCGGCAACGGTTTCGGCCAACCAGTGGCTCGGCGACCAGACGCATATCGCGGCGGATTTCGCCGGCGGTTCGCTCGTTCTGGTCGAACATGATCGGACCCGGCTGGAGCTTGGCGCGCCGATCAATATCAGCATCGATCCGAAAAATCTGCACGTCTTCGATCAGTCCAGCGGCATGGCCATTTCGCACGGCATGGAGCTTGCCTGATGCGGGATGTGCTGATCGGCATCGACGCCGGCACGTCTGTCATCAAGTCCGTCGCCTTCGACACGGCGGGCCGGCAGCTCGCGGCCACTGCGTTGCCGAACCGGTATGAGACCTTGCCGGGCGGCGGCGCCGAGCAAGATCTGGCGCGCACCTGGGCCGATACCGCGACCACCTTGCGCCAGCTTGCCGACAAGGTGCCGGACCTTGCCAGCCGCACCATTGCCATCGCCGTGACCGGGCAGGGCGATGGCACCTGGCTGATCGACAAGGAGGGTGAGCCGGTCGCGAAGGGCTGGCTGTGGCTCGACGCGCGCGCTGCCGCGATCGTCGAGGAGATCCGCGCGCGGCCCGATGACCGGCTCCGTTTCGAAAAGACCGGCAGCGGGCTGGCCGCCTGTCAGCAGGGGCCGCAGCTTGCCTTCATGAAGCGCAACGCGCCTGACATGCTTGGCAAGGCGGCGACGGCATTCCATTGCAAGGACTGGCTCTATTTCAACCTGACCGGGGAACGCGCCACCGATCCGTCGGAGGGGACCTTCACCTTTGGCGACTTCCGCACTCGTGGCTATTGCGACGATGTGCTTGAGGTGCTCGGCGTCGCTGATCTCAGGCATCTGCTGCCGCCGATCGTCGACGGCACCAGGCATAGCGCCGGTCTCTCGGCGACGGCTGCCGAAGGGACCGGGCTGCTTTCCGGTACGCCGGTGGTGCTGGCCTATGTCGACGTGGCCTGCACCGCGCTCGGCGCCGGCCTGCTCGACCGCGAGCGCAAGCCCGGCTGCTCCATCATCGGCTCCACCGGCATGCATATGCGGCTTGCGCAGACGCCGGACGAGGTGCTGCTCAACGAGGCGGCGACCGGCTACACGATGACGATGCCGACGCCCGGCGTCTTTGCGCAGATGCAGTCGAACATGGCGGCGACACTCAACATCGATTGGGTCCTTAGCCTCGCCTCCGGCATTCTCGCCTCGCAAGGCATTACGCGCACCAATGGCGAGATGATCGCGCTGGTCGATCAGTGGATATCCGTCTCCGAGCCGGCCTCGCTGCTCTATCAGCCCTACGTGTCGGAGGCCGGCGAGCGGGGGCCGTTCGTCGATGCCAATGCCAGGGCCGGTTTCGTCGGCATTTCGTCGCGGCACGGTTATGCCGACATGGTCCGCGCCGTTTTCGAGGGGTTGGCATTTGCGTCGCGCGATTGCTACGCCGCCATGGGGCCGCTGCCGAGCGAGATCCGGCTGACAGGCGGTGCGGCCAGGAGCCCGGCTCTGCGCAAGATCCTGGGCGCTGTCGTCGGCGCCGACATTCGCACCAGCCAACGCGAGGAAGCCGGTGCGGCGGGCGCCGCGATGATCGCTGCGGTTTGCGTCGGCCAATACAGGTCGATGGACGAATGCGTAGGCGAATGGGTCACGCCGCTGCTTGGCGCGGCGGAACCGCGCGACCGAAAACTTGCCGCGATCTATGAGCGGGTGGCTCCGTCCTACACATTGGCGCATGAGGCGCTGCGGCCGGTCTGGCGGTCGATGGCCGCATCCAGGGCAAACTGAGAAGTCGAGCATGCGTAAGAAGATTGCAATCATTGGCGACCGCTTCATGCTTCCCGAGGTGTTTCGCGAGAAAATCGAGAAGGCCTGCGGCGACAATCTCGACATTCGTACCCTTGAGACAGCGTGGCCCGACGAGCCGATGGAGTTCGGCAATGCGGCGCTCGGCCTCGACAAGGTCAAGGAGTATTTTGGCGATCCGGACGAGGTGGTCGATTTCATCGGCGACGCCGAGATATTCGTCACCCAGCTTGCGCCGCTCTCCGAGACCATGATGCAGCGCCTGCCCACACTCAAACTGGTTGCGGTATCGCGCGGCGGCCCGATCAACATCGACATGGCTGCCGCCAAGGCCCACGGCGTCACCGTCGTCAATGTGCCCGGCCGCAATGCAAGTGCGGTGGCCGAATTCACCATCGGTGCCATCCTTGCCGAGACGCGGCTGATCCGGGTCGGGCACGAAGCCTTGCGCAAAGGGGAATGGCGCGGCGATCTCTACCGGGCCGACCGCACCGGCCGCGAGCTCAACGAAATGACCGTCGGCGTTATCGGCTACGGCAATATCGGCACCAAGGTTGTCCGCCTGCTGCGCGCGTTCGGCTGCCGCATCCTGGTCACCGATCCCTACGTGCAACTGAGCGCCGAAGACCGCAATGGCGGCGTCGAACTGGTCGCGCTCGACGATCTCCTGTCCCGCTCCGATGTGGTCACGCTTCATCCCCGGGTGACTGAGGAGACCCGCAGACTGATCAACAAGGACACCATCGCCCGAATGAAGCCTGGGGTGATCTTCGTCAACACGGCGCGCGGGCCGCTGGTCGACTACAACGCGCTTTACGATGCGCTCGTCTCAGGCCATATCGGCAGCGCGATGCTGGAGACGTTCGCGGTCGAGCCGGTGCCTGCGGACTGGCCGCTGCTGCAGCTTCCGAACGTCACGCTGACGCCGCATATCGCCGGCGCATCGGTGCGCACGGTGACCTATGCGGCCGAGCAGGCGGCCGAAGAGGTGCGCCGCTTCATCGCCGGGCTCCCACCGGTCAATCCATGCTGAAGGTCGCGGCAGCCATGAAACACAATCCAGGCACCGAGGACCCGGCGAGATGAGCGGCGCCACTGAAATCGTCGACCTCTTCGTTATCGGCGGCGGTGTCAACGGCGCCGGCATCGCGCGCGACGCAGCCGGCCGCGGCTTGTCCGTCATTCTGTGCGAGAAGGACGATCTGGCCGAAGGCACCAGTTCGCGATCGGGAAAGCTCGTCCATGGCGGCCTGCGCTATCTTGAATATTACGAATTCCGGCTGGTGCGCGAGGCGCTGATCGAGCGCGAAGTGCTGCTTGAATCCGCTCCGCACATTATCTGGCCGATGCGCTTCGTGCTGCCGCACAGCCCTGACGACCGGCCGGCATGGCTGGTCCGGCTCGGCCTGTTCCTCTACGATCATCTCGGCGGCCGCAAGCGGCTGCCGGCCACCCGCACGCTCAACCTGCGCACCGCGCCCGAAGGCGCGCCGATCAAGGATGTGTTCAAGCGCGGTTTCGAATATTCCGATTGCTGGGTCGACGATGCCCGTCTCGTCATCATCAATGCGCTCGATGCCGCGGAGCGCGGAGCCAAGATCCTTGCCCGGACCGCCTGCACCGCCGCCCGCCGTGAAAACGGCCTGTGGTCGGTCGAGATGCGCGACAGCCGAACCGGCGTGACGACAACGGTTCGGGCACGGGCGCTGATCAACGCCGCCGGTCCCTGGGTCAACGACATCATCAACCGCGTGGCCGGCCAGAACTCCAAACGAAATGTGCGCCTGGTCAAGGGCAGCCACATCGTCGTGCCGAAATTCTGGGAGGGGCGGCAGGCCTATCTCGTCCAGAACAGCGACAAGCGCGTGATCTTCATCAACCCTTACCAGAACGATCTGGCGCTGATCGGTACCACCGACATCCCCTATGACGGGCGGCCGGAAGATGTGAAGGCTGATAGCAGCGAGATCGACTACCTGATCAAAATCGTCAACCGCTACTTCAAGCGCGAACTTGCCCGCGACGATGTCATCTACTCGTTTTCCGGCGTCCGGCCGCTCTATGACGACAACGCCGACAACCCCAGCGCGGTAACGCGCGATTATATTTTCGAGCTCGACGCATCGGCCGGGCAGGCGCCGTTGCTGTCCGTCTTCGGCGGCAAGATCACCACCTTCCGCAAA
The DNA here is from genome assembly GCF_003997375.1 of Mesorhizobium sp. M5C.F.Ca.IN.020.29.1.1. Taxonomy (NCBI): domain Bacteria; kingdom Pseudomonadati; phylum Pseudomonadota; class Alphaproteobacteria; order Hyphomicrobiales; family Phyllobacteriaceae; genus Mesorhizobium; species Mesorhizobium sp. M5C.F.Ca.IN.020.29.1.1. The sequence continues at coordinate 11,330 of NZ_RZSW01000108.1, forward strand.
TTGGCCGAGCACGCGCTGGATAGGATCGCCCCGTTCTTTCCGAAAATGGGCACGCCATGGACATCGAAAGGCTATCTGCCGGGTGGCGATATCGCTAATGCCGACTTCGAGCAGTTTCTCGGCGATCTCGGCCGCGAATATCCCTGGATGCCGGCATCGCTGGTCAAGCATTATGGCCGGCTCTACGGCACCAGGACGCGCGTTCTGGTCGGTGCGGCCAGGTCAGTCGCCGATCTGGGGCGGTGCTTCGGCAAGGATTTTTTCGAACGCGAAGCCAATTATTTGTTCGAATATGAATGGGCGCTGACCGGTGCCGACATTCTCGAACGGCGCACCAAGCATGGGCTGCATCTGTCCGCCGCAGAAAGAGCCGCCTTCGAGGACTGGTGCGCGAGCCGGCTGGTGAAAGCAAGCTGATGGCCTTTACGCTTTCTCTCAACACCAATCCGCTGGTCAATCGTTTCGCCGAACCGGACGATCTGATCGATGCGATCGCTTACGACATCGGCCTCCGGGACGTGCAGCTCACGCATGAATTCGTCAATCCCGGCTGGCCGGCGGCGACGATCTCGAAATTCATCCGCCTGTACCGCAACGCGCTCGACCGCACCGGCGTGCGCGTGACGTCGGGGATGACCGGCCCTTATGGGCGGCTCAACCATTTCGGCCATCCGGACGCCGATGTGCGCCGCTACTATGTCGATTGGTTCAAGACCTTTGCCGACATTTCGGCCGAGCTCGGCGCGACCGGTCTGGGGACCCAGTTCGCTATCTTCACGCACAGGGATTTCGACGATCCCGAGCGCCGCGCGCGGCTGTTCGACGTCGCGCTGGAATGCTGGCGCGAGGTCGCCGAGCACGCCAAAGCGGCCGGTTTAACCTATCTTTTCTGGGAGCCGATGTCGGTCGGGCGCGAATTCGGCCATACAATCGACAGCTGCCGGGTACTGCACAACGAGATCGAGGCAGCCGGCATGGCGATCCCGATGAAGATGATGGTCGACATTGACCATGGCGACGTGACGTCGAGCAACCCGGCCGACATCGACCCCTATGCCTGGGCCGAAGCCTTCCCCAACGTATCGCCGATCATCCACGTCAAGCAGTCGTCGATGAACAAGGGCGGTCATTGGCCGTTCATCGCCGCCTACAACCAGGACGGCCGCATCACGCCGGAAAAATTCCTGGAGACGGTTCGCCGCGGCGGCGGCGTCGACAACGAGATCTGCCTCGAACTGTCGTTTCGCGAGCGCGAGCCGGTCGATCACCAGGTCGTCGCCATGATCCGCGAGTCGGTCGACTACTGGGCGCCGTTCATCGAGACCGGCAGGGCGGCACTCCTGCCGCGAGACGGGCAGGGTACGGCTCCCTGCCCGTTTAACCGGGCCGCCCCGGTCAGATGAAGCCGGCCGAACTCAGCCGAATTTCGGATCGAGACTGCCCGACTTGTAGCGCTTGGCCATTTCCGAGACCGGCAGCGGCTTGATCTTGGGAGCGTTGCCGGCGGTGCCGAACTGCTCGAAGCGCTCCTTGCACAGCTTCCTCATGGCGGCCATAGCCGGCGTCAGATACTTGCGCGGGTCGAATTCGCTCGGGTTCTCGGTCAGCACCTTGCGGATCGCGCCGGTCAGCGCCATGCGGTTGTCGGTGTCGATGTTGATCTTGCGCACGCCGTGCTTGATGCCGCGCTGGATCTCCTCGACCGGCACGCCCCATGTCGGCTTCATCTGGCCGCCATATTTGTTGATGATCTCCTGCAGTTCTTCTGGCACCGAGGACGATCCGTGCATGACGAGGTGCATGTTGGGCAGGCGGCGATGGATTTCCTCGATCACGTTCATGGCCAGAACAGCGCCGTCGGGCTTGCGCGAGAATTTATAGGCGCCGTGGCTGGTGCCCATGGCGACGGCCAGCGCGTCGACATGTGTGTCCTTGACGAACTGCACCGCCTGTTCCGGATCGGTCAGCAACTGGTCGTGGCTGACAGCGCCTTCGACACCATGGCCGTCTTCCTGTTCGCCGCCGCCCATCTCCAGCGAACCGAGCACGCCGATCTCGCCTTCGACAGAAACACCGCCCCAATGCGCCATGTCGACGACGCGGCCCGTGATGCCCGAATTATAATCGTAATCGGCCGGCGTCTTGCCGTCCTCTTTCAGCGAGCCGTCCATCATCACCGAGGTGAAGCCATACTGGATCGCGGTCACGCAGGTGGCCTCATTGTTGCCGTGGTCGAGATGCATGCAGACTGGAATATCGGGATGGATCTCGACCAGCGCGTCGATCAGCTTGGCCAGCACGACGTCGTTGGCATAGGCGCGGGCGCCGCGGCTCGCCTGCAGAATAACAGGCGATTTGGTCTCCTCGGCGGCCTCCATGATGGCGAGCCCTTGTTCCATATTGTTCATGTTGAACGCAGGCACGCCATAGCCGTGTTCGGCGGCATGGTCGAGCAATTGTCTCAATGTGATGCGAGCCACCCAATAGTCTCCCGTATTTGGTTTCAAGCCTATGGTTGCGAGCCGTCCGGTCGTCGTTCAGCCCTTTGATGCTTCTGGCCGGATTTCCAGAGAACCGCAACCTTTGGCCATGCCACCGAGAAGCAATTCTTGTTACAGCACAGCAATCAGAAGCGAATAATATCCCAAAGAAATGTAACATCATCACAGAAAATTTGACGCCTATGCGTTTTCCTCTGTTATAAT
>NZ_RZSW01001090.1:0-815 GCF_003997375.1 Mesorhizobium sp. M5C.F.Ca.IN.020.29.1.1
GGAGCCGAGATCGTCGAAGTCCATGGTGCCGCGCATCGGTAGCGCATCGCGGACCGCGTTCTTGAGATGGTCGTCGGAACTTTCGATCGAGCCGTTCTCGTGCGCGACGCCCTTGTTGTTGCGCGTCGCCGTCATGCGATAATGGCCGCACAGTTCCTCGTACCGATGCGTCAGATCGACCTTGGCGTGCTTAGATCTGCGGCGACCCCGAAGTTCTCTACAGCTCCTCCGAGCGAAATGCGAAAGCCGGTTTGGACCTCGTCGAAAACCAATAGCGCCGTTGGCGTCGCATTGTCCGCGAAGAAAATCTGAGAAACCCTTCGAACGGTTGGATATTACTCCAGAAGCCATTGAACATAATCGGCTCGGCAATAATTGCCGCGATCTCTCCACGACACCTCTTAAAACGTTTGTGACTGCTTCCGGGATTCCACTCAACGGCCACTATATTCGAGGCATCAGAGGACGGGTTGGCCGAGAGACGTCGGCAAGGGTCCATCGCCGGGCCGAGAAACTGGGGAAGGAGGAACTGAAGAATTAACGCTACGATTATCGAACAGATAGCGCCCTTACACGGGTGCCGCAATTCAAACGCGTAACGCGCACCGGCGCGCTCAATCACCGCCTCGGGCCCGCGCAAGTAGGTGAACCCTGCCCGGCAGGAGAGAGCTGTGAGCTTGACCTGGTTCGACTAACCAACCGTGTCACGCAAATCGGGTCCTGGCTCTGGATTCCGTTGCTAATTCAAGGAACACGATGTCGCCTAACACACCTCTTGACCTCAGCATCGTGATGTGAGCCTCGGATCAAACACC
>NZ_RZSW01001091.1:0-812 GCF_003997375.1 Mesorhizobium sp. M5C.F.Ca.IN.020.29.1.1
AGACCGAAACCGTCGCCATATCAGAGGTGCCGGCCGACGGGATGATCCTCGATGTCGGCGAAAAGACCGTGAAGACCGTTGCCGACTGGATCGACCGCGCTGCGACGCTGGTCTGGAACGGTCCGCTCGGCGCCTTCGAGATCGAACCGTTCGACAGGGCGACGGTGGCGGCAGCCAAGCACGCCGCCGCCCGCACCAAGGCCGGCAAACTGGTCTCGGTGGCTGGCGGCGGCGACACGGTGGCAGCACTCAACCATGCCGGCGTCGCCGACGACTTCACCTATGTCTCGACCGCCGGCGGCGCCTTTCTGGAATGGATGGAAGGCAAGCCGCTGCCCGGTGTCGATGTGCTGAAGCGCTGAGGCCCTGGGGCGACAGGCGAACGAGGGGCGTTTGCGCGTTTCAATCGATTCGAGCTTTCCGCTTGGAATGGTTCGACTTGAACCTGCCTTGCTCTAGTGGTCTGCTAGGTTGGAACAAACGGTTCAGGAGGATGCACAATGAGCGAACGTCTCGAGGACATTGCCGCCGCGATGGTGGCCGACGGCAAGGGTCTTTTGGCCGCCGACGAAAGCTCCGGCACCATCAAGAAGCGCTTCGACGTGATCGGCGTCGAATCGACCGCCGACAGCCGCCGCGACTATCGCGAGATGATGTTCCGCGCCAAGGAGGCGATGACCAGATACATCTCCGGCGTCATTCTCTACGACGAGACTATCCGCCAGAAGGCCGCCGACGGCACGCCGCTGGTCGACATCATCAAGGCGACCGGCGCCATTCCAGGCATCAAGGTCGATGCCGGCGCCAAGCCT
>NZ_RZSW01001092.1:0-807 GCF_003997375.1 Mesorhizobium sp. M5C.F.Ca.IN.020.29.1.1
CAGCATAGGCCATGCCGATCATGCCGCCGAAAAAGGCGATGCAGACGCCGGCGACGATGCGGTTGGTGTTCCTCTTTTGAGGATGGGTCACTGTTTTGCGGTTCATCTTGAGCCTCACATCGTTCCGGTGAGGTTGTGACCGAACTTCACGACGGTCGCGATATAGAAGATGACGACAAGCACCGCCAGCGCCAGGCCGATGGCGACCGAACGGTTGCGCCGGGCCTTCTGCTGGCGCTCGGTCAGCGTGACGAGTTCAAGTTTCTTATCGGCCATGGTCATGCTCCGCCCATGGCCAGCACGCGCGCGACAACGCAGTCGGCAAGGTAGATGGCGAAGATGGCGAAGAGGTAGAGCAGTGAGTAGCCGAACAATGCCTTGGCCGGCTTCATCACATGGTCGTCGTCCGCCATCTGCAGCACCTTCCACGCATACCAGACAAAGCCGGCACCGAGCAGCACCGCAAAGACCCCATAGGCGGGCGTGGTGAAACCGAGCGCCGATGGCAGCACGCCAACCGGCGCGAGGATCAGCGCGTAGGCAAAGATCTGGCGTCGGGTCGAAGCCTGGCCGGCGACATTCGGCATCATCGGGATGCCGGCCCTGGCATAGTCCTCGGACTTGAAGAGAGCGAGCGCCCAGAAATGCGGCGGCGTCCACAGGAAGATGATCAGGAACAGGACGACGCTTTCCAGGCTGACCGTTCCGGTCACCGCGGCCCAGCCGATCACCGGCGGAATGGCGCCGGCAGCACCGCCGATGACAATGTTCTGCGGCGTCCAGCGCTTCAGCCACATCGTGTAGACG
>NZ_RZSW01001093.1:0-804 GCF_003997375.1 Mesorhizobium sp. M5C.F.Ca.IN.020.29.1.1
GGAGCACACGGCGCGCAACTCGTCGCATCTCTCGGAACAGGTCCGAGTTGGAGGGACATGCAAGTCGCTCGGTGGCAATAGGCGCGGGTGAGGACCAACTGACGGGCTCAAATACGCCGGTCGGCGAACCCACGACGCCAGCAACCCGCGTGCGATTTCTCGTTGCATCATCTCTCCTACGTGCAGCCCCTGCGTTCGCAAGGCAGCGTCGCGGCCCAGAGCCCGATTCCCACAGAGGGTAGGGTTAGCTTTCGAGAAACTGATTGAACAAATCGATTATTTGGATCGAATGCATCCACGGTATGGATGCAGCGCCGCATCTTCAACGACTGCGGCTTCCTGATGGATTGTTGTGTCTGTCGTGCTCTGCTATTTTCGCTGTCCTTCAAGGCTGGCGAGTCTGGTGGAACCTGCGCGTCATTGGCTGTGGTAGCTTGATGCTCAAAAATGGAGCGCCCCGCGGAAAGCCGCTCTCAGATTTCCAAAAAGCCTTGCTGGTCCTAAAGAGCACTTCGCGCTCGACACCAAAATGGGCGAGGAAAACTGACGTCTGACAGGGATGTGCATGCAACAGCCGATTTGCGGCACCAGGAAACGACCGCGTTCAGGCTGGAGATCGACGACCAACGGCTCCTCGATTTCCGCATTCAGGCCACGACCAACCGCTTTCCAAGCTCTTCCTGTGTGGGCGGATGCCGGCAAACAGCAGCACAGGGTCAGGGAAACCGCGAGCGGGCCTGCATGATCGCCATGATCACATTGCCGCTGTCGCGCGTGCGGACCGGAATGCATTCGGTCCAGCCG
>NZ_RZSW01001094.1:0-800 GCF_003997375.1 Mesorhizobium sp. M5C.F.Ca.IN.020.29.1.1
GCGGCCATAGACGAGGAGACGCTCACTGCTCTTTCTATGCAGACTGGCCTATCGCGGGAGGAGCTCATTGCCAGGATCACGCGAGATCTGCCCGAGGCTGTCAACAAGATGACGCCAAATGGCAAATTGCCAGCTGAGCCGACGCAAGGCTCGGATCAGACGACCCTGCTCGACGACGTGGCCCCGCCTACGACGCAAGCTAAAAATCCCGCGGGCCAAAGCGAAGTCTAGAGTGACAGCTCTACACCGGGCGATCTGGTAAATGGCACACTCGGAGCGCCTGGGATGAGCGGGCAGGGCTAGCCCGGGTCTGAGCCAGCGAAAGCAATTTTCGGAGTTATCTGTTGGCCGCTCTACGTGATTCCCGCTGGGTCATCGATGTCGAGCCTCAGGTGGGACGAGAGTTCCCAGCCGCGACGCGCCTGGCTCTCGCCGGCCGACGCTAGCTAATCGAGGCTGTTATAGAGGCAGCTACTGCCCTAGGCCTGTCCGTGGCTTCCGATGGGGCGAGCAGTAGCCGTTCGTTAGCTTGAACGCCGGTTATCCTCGCCCCTCTACCATTTGTGCGCGGCCCAAAATAACCTGTTGATCTTCCGACGCAAAGTGCCAACAAATGGGCGCTTGTGGCTTATGGCCGGGGGCCGCCTCAGGTGAATGCTAAGACGAATTGTGAGCGCGAAGCCGTGGACCTTGTCCATGAGGCCATCCACAAGATCCCCTGCGGTGGCACGGTCTCTGTCAAGGCCATTGTAGAAGCGGTTCGCCAAGATGGCCCTCATCTCGAATGCACGGACAAGGCG
>NZ_RZSW01001095.1:0-800 GCF_003997375.1 Mesorhizobium sp. M5C.F.Ca.IN.020.29.1.1
CTATGAACGCAACCCAAGCTGCGAATGGCGGCGTGGATTTCACCGCGACGCAGACGATCGCCGATTTTGCCGAAACGCTTGATTTTGACGATCCCAAAAGCGGGCTGAAATTCCCGCTTACAATCAAATCGCCAGAACTGTCGGTGAATGCGACCGGCAAAGGGATGCGGACAAAGCCATTTCTCGATCTGCTGGCATTTGCCGTCGCCAATGAAGACGAAGCCAAGCTGAAGGCCAACCAGGCGCAGCTCAAATCGCTTTTGCTCGCCGCGCTGCCGCTGTGGGAGCGGATCGACGGAAGCTACGGGCTCAAGGATGTCAGTGTCGAAAGCCCGGTCGGGCATTTCGGTGCGGCGGAGCTGGGCACCAGCTTCGGGTCCGACGGCATCGCCCAGAACGGAGCAATCAACTATACGATCAAGGCCGCAGGATTGACGATCCCTCCGAATCTTGTGCCCGCCTGGGGTACGGCGCTGCTGCCCACCGACATCAATCTGAATTTCGGCGGCGCCAATATCGATCTCGACAGCATGGCGAAAAAGGCGATCGAAACCTTTGATCTAAACAACAATCCGCCGCTGCCGGCGGACTTTGGCGATCAGATCAAAGCTGATTTCATGACCAAGACGCCGAAATTTATCATCGGCCACAGCACGGTGAAGAACCGCGACATGGAAATCGCGATGGAAGGCGAGATGACGTTCTCCGGCATGAAGCCCGAGGCAAATGTTACGATTGATATCGCAGGCTACGACAGAATTGTGGAAAGCCTGCAGGCGGCGGCGAAGTCGGAGCCGGAA
>NZ_RZSW01001096.1:0-798 GCF_003997375.1 Mesorhizobium sp. M5C.F.Ca.IN.020.29.1.1
CGCATGTGCTCGACCGCACGACGCATGATCTCGGCTTCCTCGTCGGCGCGCGTATGCCAGTCACAACCCGGAACGAGCGAGCCGCAGTGGAATTCCTTCATCGGATTCTCCCTTTTTCCTCCTCGGAGCGCCGCATCTGCTCTGACACGGAAGCTCCACACGTTGATCGACGCATGATCCCTGGCGAACCGGAATCGGCATTCGGGTCATGCGCTGACCGAGCCAGCATAACACGATCGAATGGTTTTGGTTGCGTTAGAGCGCCGCGCGTCCGGTAGACGCGTAAAGGACGCTCCAACGTTTTGTCATCTGCGCATGATCCTTCCGAAAACCGGAAGCAGTTTTCGGGGTCATGCGCGAGAAACCGAAAGGGCGGAGCAGCGCTGCTCCGCCCTCTTACGCTACCCCGGAGGCAAGACCTCGTCTTGCTCCAGCGAGCAGGCGATCACTTCACGATCCTGACTGCCTCGGCAATTTTGTGCTTGCCGCTCATGTCCCACGAAACGCGGACCTTTTCGCCGGCCTTCAGGCCAGGGTTCTTGAAGGCCTTGGGCAGCGTAAAGGCAGATCCGTCATCCAGAACAAGGCTCATGGTTGTTCCATCATAAGTTTTGACCGTGCCCGTGGTGTGCTTGACCGCTGCGAAGGCAGCGCCACCAGAGGCAAGAACGGCAGCAGCCGCAACCGACATAATAAGCTTGCGCATGGCATGCTCTCCTGGAAAATGAGGGCACCATTTGGAAAGGTGCCCCACTCAATCATGGGCCGTCCGGTCGCGTCGGGTCGCGGTTCTAGGGG
>NZ_RZSW01001097.1:0-795 GCF_003997375.1 Mesorhizobium sp. M5C.F.Ca.IN.020.29.1.1
GGCTCACTATGAGGACATGGCAAAGTTCCACGGCAACCTGCTGGCACGCGACAATCCCGATCTGCGCAAGGTATTCGTGGAAAATGTTCCGGCCACTCTAAAGAAGCTGCTTGACATGGGTGTGGTCTTTTTCGGGCCGATGCCCGAACCCCCGCATCGCGTTCCTCGAATGCACAATGTCTTGCCGAATTCTCGGGCTTATGCTCACGCCCTCTATCGACGCGCCCGCCAGCTTGGTGTTGACGTTCGCTACAATCATCGTGCCTGTCGTTTAATCCGCGAGCGTGAAAAGGTAGTCGGCGTCGAAGTCGAGGCGGACGGTTCGCAAAAGCGTTTTTTTGCGCGCCGGGGCGTTGTCCTCGCCGGCGGCGATTTCAGCGCGAACCGCGAGATGAAGAGGGAATATGCCGGGGACGTCATCGCTCAAGCGGATGCGCTGGTGAAGACGAGCACCGGCGATGCGATCCAGCTGGGGCTAGACGTAGGCGGAGAGATTGTGAACGGCGACCTGATGAGCGGGCCACAACTCCGGTTCGTGCCCCCCAGGACCAACTTGATGACAATGCTGCCGCCCAGTCGCTTTCTGGCTTTGACGATGCGGTGGGCGATGGCGATATTGCCGCAGCCCGTCATTCGCCCATTCATCATGATGTTTCTGACAACGGTTTTGGAACCGCAGCGCAAATTATACGAAAGCGGCGCGATTCTGATAAATCGGGATGGCGCTCGATTCACCGATGAATGCGATAAACCCCAACTCGCAGTTCCGCAGCAAAAAGGCAAAGAAGCCTACAT
>NZ_RZSW01001098.1:0-789 GCF_003997375.1 Mesorhizobium sp. M5C.F.Ca.IN.020.29.1.1
AAGAGATCGGCGACCTTTTTGGCGCGCACCAAATGCCGGCCGACGATGTCCGCCATCGCCTGCTCGGCCGCCTCGGTGGCCTGCAGGAAAGCACCCGGCGGCACCGCGACAGCCACGCCACCGAACATGACGACAGGCTTTTTGGGCTCGATGATGACCTCGCCGTCGATCGAAAGCCTTGCCAGTCCCTGAGCGATGACGAAGTTGGAGGCGACGCGGCGCTGGTTCTCGCCGAGCTTGCCGGAATCGTGAACCGCGACATCGAGGCCGGAACCGGTCACCGTGACCGTCATGCGAAACGATTTCGTCGTTGCGCAAACCAATTCGGCGAGTGCTTTCAGACGGTCGAGCTTTGCGACGATCTCCGGCAGCGAGATCGGGCATTCCTCGATAGAAATGATTTCGGTCGACAGCGCGCGAACAAAGCCGAGCCGCATGCCGGCCTCGCTCCGTCGGGCGGTGAACACGACGCGCCGACGCGTCTGCGGTGCGCACGGGACCAGCGCGTCAATGTCGCAGGTGATGCCCTTGCTGTTCAGCGCATGCGCAACCTTGTCGCGCTTCCACCGATGATAAGCTTCGGCCTCAAGATGCTGGATGGCGCAGCCGCCGCATTCGGTGAAATGCCGGCAGGCGGGATCAATGCGAAGCGGCGATGCGTCCAGCACGGACATAAGCGTGGCGCGATCCTTCTCGCGCGCGGCGGTGACGGTTTCACCGGGCAACGTGAACGGAATGAAAAGCTCGCCGGTTTCCGTCTCGGCGACGCCGTCGCCCTGGGATCCCAGT
>NZ_RZSW01001099.1:0-781 GCF_003997375.1 Mesorhizobium sp. M5C.F.Ca.IN.020.29.1.1
CCGCTGCCGGCCAGCGCCTGCCCGAGCGCGATTTCCGGCAGGTCGATCTGCTTGATGTCGAGCGACACCGGCAGGGTGGTGGCGCCACCTTGCCTCGGCTGGGTGCCGGCCACCGGCAGCCGCGCCAGCTCGATGCGATCGGCGCCGATGCGGCCGGCGCTGAAGTTTTTCGACAGAAGCGCCAGCGGCGACCAGTCGACGGCCACCTTGCGCGCCACCAGCCAGGCGCCCTGGCGATCCTCCAGCACCACATGATCGATAGTCAGCGCACCGGACCAGATGCCGTCGATGCCGCTGACCCTGACCTTCTGGTCATCGGTCGACGCCATGGTCGAGATGATGCCGGCGAGATTGTCGCGGCCGCGCTCGGTCTTGGTCAGCACGACGAGCGCACCGACCACCGCCGCCACCACGATGAGCAGCGTGAAAAGGACAATGCGAAGGATGCGCTTGAACATTGTCATCAGAACGCCTGGCCGATGCCGGCATAGATGCCGAAATCCGGGTCGTCGGGATCCGGGTTGAGCGGCACCGCTGCATCGATGCGCAACGGTCCGAACGGCGTAATATAGCGCAAGCCGACGCCGGCGCCGACCTTCATGCCGGAAAAATCCGGGAATTGATTGGTCGAGACGGTGCCGGCATCGACGAACGGCACGACGCCGATCGTGTCGGTGATGGCGATGCGCATCTCGAACGAGGTCTCGAAGAAGGACAGCCCGCCGATCGGCTCTCCGTCGGCGTCCTTCGGACCGATGCCCTGATAGGCATAACCGCGCAC
>NZ_RZSW01000109.1:0-14028 GCF_003997375.1 Mesorhizobium sp. M5C.F.Ca.IN.020.29.1.1
CCCCAAGTTCCCCCCGTGGCCCCCTGAGAACTGTCTGGAGACCCGTCCTATACCGCAGCCGGACTGCTGCTCTAGAGGAAACCGCTCGCGAAATATGTTAGGTCCTTTGCGATTGACATGAGCAGATTGTGACCGCCGGCCGCCGCCACTTCGAGTGCCCGCTTGGCGGTCTCCTGGCCCTTGATGTCGGCCAGATCCGGCAGGTCACGCGCCGCGGCATGGATGCCGGCCTCCGGCCGTGACAGTACCTGCGTGCCGCGAAAATGATTGGCGATGGCGATCAGGCTGCGCGGCGCCAGAATGTCGAAATCCTTGCCGGCCCACGCCGCTTCCGGCCCGCAGGCGAAAGGACAGATCAAGCCCTTGCCTTCGGCATTGGCGCCGATCGCCGCCGGCAGCGCGCCGGCCACCGCGGCGATGGTGCCGTCGAGCGACAGCTCGCCAAGCACGACATAGCCGGCCAGCATGTCGCCCGGAATGGCCCCCAATGCCGCCATCAGGCCGAGCGCGATCGGCAAATCGTAATGGCTGCCTTCCTTGGGCAGGTCGGCCGGCGCCAGATTGACCGTGACCTTCTTCGACGGCATCGACAAGCCCGACGCATGCAGCGCCGCCTGCACCCGCTCCCGGCTCTCGGCCACCGCCTTGTCGCCGAGACCGACGATGTGCATGTTGACCTTGCCCGGTGCGATCATCACCTGCACGTCGACCGGCACGGCCTCGATGCCCTGGAAAGCGACCGTACGGACCCGTGCAACCATTTTTCAGCCCCCGGACATGGGCTCGCCCGAAGCCCATGCGATCATGCCGTGAACGGCGTCACCGGAGACAACCACAGATTTTGGGCAAAGGCAAGAACATTACGGGAACAATTGAACGCTACATCTGATGGCGTCGCGGCGCTCTGGGTCGGAAAAACGCTGTTCCGCCAAGCGTGCGCTACTTGCGTTTGTCCTCGACCGCATCCCAGAACAGGCTCGCAATATCGGCGCCACCAAAACGCTGCACCTCGCGCACGCCGGTCGGCGACGTCACGTTGATCTCGGTCATGTAGTCGCCGATAACGTCGATGCCGACAAGGATAAAGCCGCGCTCTTTCAGCGATGGGCCGATGCGGGCGCAGATCTCGCGTTCGCGCGCCGTCAGTTCGGTTTTTTCGGCGCGGCCGCCGACATGCATGTTGGAGCGTGAATCATGCTCGGCCGGCACCCGGTTGATGGCGCCGACCGGCTCACCGTCGATCAGGATGATGCGTTTGTCGCCGGCGCGCACCTCCTTCAGATAACGCTGCACGATGTAGGGCTCGCGGAACAACTGGCCGAACATTTCGAGCAGTGAAGCAAGGTTGCGGTCGGCCTCGTGCAGGTGGAAGATGCCGGCGCCGCCATTGCCGTAGAGCGGCTTGACGATGATGTCGCCGAACTCCTTGCGGAAGGCGGCGACCTCCAGCGGGTCCTTGGTGATCAGCGTTTCCGGCATCAGGTCGGGAAATTCGGTGACGAAGATCTTTTCCGGGCTGTTGCGCACCCACGCCGGGTCGTTGACCACCAGTGTCTTGGGATGGATGCGCTCGAGTATGTGCGTCGTGGTGATGTAGTTCATGTCGAACGGCGGATCCTGCCTGAGCAGGACGACGTCCATCTCCGACAGGTCGGTGCGGACTTCTTCACCGAGCGAATAGTGATTGCCCTTATCATCGCGGACCTGCATTTCCTCGATGCGGGCAAACACCTTGCCGCCGCGCAGCGACAACCGGTCGGGCGTGTAGTGGAACAACTGATGGCCGCGCCGCTGCGCTTCCAGCGACAGCGCAAAAGACGTGTCGCCGGCAATCGAAACGGTGGAGATGTGGTCCATCTGGACGGCGATTTTCAGAGGCATGGCGGATCTCCGGCGGATCGGATGGGCAGCTGTGCTTGCCCTTACAACCTCGCCGGTGATCTGCCAATCGCGACATTTTGAGGATTGCCTGCTGCATGCGGGGCGTCTGTCGGCCAGTTGCAGACAAAGCGAGGCTGTGCGTGCGCTCGATGCCTCGTGGGGTTGGCCGCCGCTGCAAAGGACGCGTAGTGGGACGTGATCGTCTTTTTGTCTGACATAAGCCTCGGGAATCGGTTTTTCTCCCTTGCTCCCCCGACCGGGCTGGCTAGGATGCGCGCCGACTGAGCCTACAGCGCCGCGCGTCCTTTGGACGCGCAAAGGACGCTGTAGCACTTTGATTTTGCGCATGATCCTTCCGAAAATCGAAACCGATTCCGGGGTCATGCGCAGGGAGAAAAAAATGATGCCATCGGCACGCTTTGCCGACCTTCAAGGTGCCTCGGTGCTGATCACCGGCGGCGGCTCCGGCATCGGCGCGGCGCTGACCGAGGGCTTTGCCCGCCAGGGAGCGAAGGTCGCCTTTATCGACATCGCCGATGGCCCGAGCCTTGCGCTGGCCGACCGCATCGAGAAGGATCTCGGCCGCCGGCCTCTCTATCTCAAGACAGACATACGCGATGTCGAGGCGCTGCGGGCTTCAGCCGCCAAGGCGGCCGAAGCGCATGGCGACGTCACCGTGCTGGTCAACAATGCAGCACTTGATGATCGCCACGCAGTGGAAGATGTCACCGTGGAATTCTGGGACAACAACCAGGCGGTCAACCTGCGTCCGCATTTCTTCTCTGCACAGGCGGTAGCGCCGGGCATGAAGCGCGCCGGCGGCGGCTCGATCATCAACTTCACGTCGACGTCGTTTCTGATCAACCACCCCGACATGCCGGCCTATACCGCCGCCAAGGCCGGCATCGTCGGCCTGACCAAGGGGCTTGCCGGCAAGCTCGGCGCCGACGGCATTCGTGTCAATGCGATCGCACCCGGCTGGGTGATCACCGAGCGGCAGAAGGAACTCTGGGTCACCGAACAGGCGCTCGCCGCCCACGTTGCCAAGCAATGCATCAAGCAGGTGATGCAGCCGGAAGACATTGTCGGCACGGTGCTGTTTCTGGCGTCGGACGCCTCGCGGATGCTGACCGCACAGATGTTGATCGTCGATGGGGGCTTCCTGTGAGCCCAGGATTTCCGAACAAGGTGCCGGCCGTTGCCGCCGTCGATTGGGGCACAACCCGTCTCCGGGTCTGGCTGATCGATGAGGCCGGAAACGTCCTTGCCGAGCGCCGCGGCGACGACGGGCTGATCACTGCGCAGGCCGCCGGGTTTTCGACCATCCTCGAAGGACATCTGGTGGCGATGGGCGCGCCGGAAGCGATGCCCGTCATCATCTGCGGCATGGCCGGCTCGCGCCAGGGCTGGCTGGAGGCGCCCTATGTCACCGTGCCGGCGCCGATCGGCGCCATCCTTGCCGGCGCTGCGCGCATCCCCGGCCAGCGCCGCGACATCCGTATCGTGCCGGGGCTTGCCCAGCGCCAGGCCGATGCGCCCGACGTCATGCGCGGCGAGGAAACGCAGCTGGCCGGCGCTGGTTTGCCGGCAAAGGGCCGTCATCTCGTCTGCATGCCCGGGACCCATTCGAAATGGGTTTTGGTCGAGGACGGCGCTGTTGCCGGTTTCGGCACGTGGCCGACCGGCGAGCTGTTTTCGGTGCTGGCGGCGCACTCGATCCTGCGCCATTCGCTGGGCGAGCAGCCCCAGCCGGTTGCACCAGGCAATCCGTTTTTCCGGCGCTGGTGCGAGCAAGCGCTTGCCGACGGCGGCGATGTCACGTCGAGACTGTTCTCGATCCGCGCCGCTGGCCTGCTTCAGGACCTGAAGCCCGACGATGCCGCTGCTTGCCTGTCCGGCCTGCTGATCGGCGGCGAGATCGCCTCGGCCAGCCGGCGCTATGGGAAAGGCGGGTCGGTCGTGCTGGTCGCTTCCGGCGCGCTCGGCGCGCTGTACACGGAGGCGCTCGGCCTCGCTGGACTCGCGGTTCGGACCGTCGATGCTGACGAGGCGGTGCGTGCGGGCCTGATCGAGGCGGCGCGCGAAAATGGCATGATTGCTGGAAGCGGAGTTGCCGCATGACCGAGACCGCACCATTTCCGAAGCTCGAGCGCGGCCTTGTCGCCATCTTGCGCGGCCTCAAGCCGGACGAGGCGGTGGCCATTGGCCGGGCGATCTTCGAGGCCGGCATCGAAGCGATCGAAGTTCCGCTCAATTCGCCGGAGCCCTTCGCCTCGATCGCAAGGATCGCGGAGGCGCTGCCGGCGACGGCACTGGTCGGCGCCGGGACTGTGCTGACCGCAGCCGATGTCGACGGATTGCAAAAGGCCGGCGGGCGGCTGCTGGTCAGCCCCAACATCGATGCCAAGATCATGGGTCGCGCGATGAATTACGGCATGGTGACGATGCCCGGCGTGTTCACGCCGACCGAGGCATTTCAGGCCATCCGGCTCGGCGCCTCGGCGCTGAAATTCTTCCCGGCCAGCGTGCTCGGCGCGGCCGGCATCGCGGCGATGCGCGCGGTTTTGCCGTCCGATATGCTGGTCGGCGCGGTCGGCGGTGTGTCAGAAAAGGACTTTGCCGGCTACAAAGCCGCTGGCGTCAGCGTCTTCGGCCTTGGCTCCAGCCTGTTCAAGCCTGGTATGAACGTGGATGAGGTGGCAACGCGAGCACAGGCCGCAGTCGTCGCCTGGGATGCGGCGTTTGGAGCAGTGCGATGAACGAAGCCATCGTTTCTGTTCTTTCCGACCATGTCTGCCAGCTCGGCGAAGGCCCGAGCTATGACCCCGCCGCCGATACGCTCTACTGGTTCGACATCGTCAACGGCCAGCTTCTTGAGAAGCGCCTTTCCGGCGGCGCGGTCAAAATCCACGAGCTTGGCCAGATGGCCAGCGCCATCGCCGTCATCGATGACAACAGACAATTGATCGCTACCGAAACCGGCCTGCATGTCCGCGACGTCGCGACCGGCAAGATGACGCTGCACACGACGATCGAGGCCGACAATCCGATGACGCGCTCGAATGATTCGCGCGTCCATCCCTGCGGCGCCTTCTGGGTCGGCACGATGGGCAAGGGCGAGGAAAAGGCCGCCGGCTCGATCTACTGGTTCTTCAAGGGGGAGCTGCGTCGGCTCTATTCGGACATCACCGTGTCGAACTCGATCTGCTTTTCCGAGGACGGAACGGTCGCCTGTTACACCGATACCAGCACCGGCCTGTTGATGCGCGTCGCCTGCAATGCAGCGAACGGCCTGCCGGTCGGCGAACCGAAGATCTTCGTCGATCATCGCAAGGCCAAGGGCTATATTGACGGTTCGGTGCTCGATCGCGACGGTGTTCTTTGGAACGCCTGCTGGGGCGGCAGCGTCATCGAAGCCTACGGGCCTGACGGCAAGCTCATCCGTTCGGTCGCGATGCCGGTGACGCAACCGTCCTGCCCGGCCTTTGTCGGCAGGAATGCCGACCGGCTGGCGGTGACTTCAGCCTGGTCGGGCAAGAATGAGAAGCAGCGCCTGCTGGACCCGCAAGCCGGCATGACATTTCTGCTCGACATTCCAGTCAACGGCCGCTTCGAGCCGCGCGTGTTGATCGCCTAGACCATGATCCGAACCTTTGGTTCGGAAAAGATCATGGTCAAACAATAAGATCGCACCAGCACTGTCGTGCAGGCGTCCGGCTGACGTCGGTTTTCCGCGAAAGCCTGATACATTCGCCGTGCGATGGTAGGCAATCGCGCTGCCAGGACCCGTTCATCATCCCATGTCAAGCCGCAAGCCGAAGCTGATCCTTGTCTACGAGCCGGAAAAGGCTTGCTTCGACCGGCTGGTCGCCGATGGCCACGTGGCGGCGCGCGCGGCCGAAATCGCCTCCTATCTGGCGCAATCGACCGACATCGCCTCTGAGTTCGATGCGCTGGCCGCAGCCTGCCTGACACGCGGCCTGTCCTTTGCTCCAGTGGCGCTCGACGATGCCGCGAGCGCTCTCGCCGGCGAGGGCCCAAAGTCCACGCTTGTCTGGACGCTGACCGACGGCATCGCCTATTTCCGCGGCGGCGCCGCACCTGCTTTGGCACGGCTGAATGGCCTGAAGGTGATCGGTGCCGATGACGCGCTGTTTGCGCTGTGCCAGGACAAGTTCCGCTCCGGCGCCGTGCTCGGCGCACTCGGCCTGCCGGTGCCGCAATCCGGTTTGGCCCGCGACGGTCATTGGCTGGTCGAGCCACCGGCTTCGCCGGCAGGCTGGTTTGTCAAGCCGAACCGGCTCGGCGCCAAGATCGGCATCTGGCAGGACTCGCGCTGTGCCGATCTCGGCCATGCGCTGGAACTTAGCCGGCGTGTGTTCGCCGCCTATCGCGACGACGTCGTCGTGCAGCCCTATGTAGCCGGGCGCAATGTGCGCGCGAGCTATCTCGGCCTGAAGCCGGACACCGGCGTCGAGGCGCTCGGCATCGCCTTTGTCGATTCGGGCGGTGATTTCCAGACCATGGCAGACAGCCTGGCGCTCTATGGCGGCACCGGCGAGGCTGCCAGGGAGGCGGGGACATACGCCGAGCCCGAGCTGCTGCCGGTCGCCGCCAGCCAGCCGCGAGCCGATGCAAAGATCCGACGGATCGCGCAAAGCCTGATGACCGGGCTCGGCCTGCGAGATGTATTTTCCATCGATTTCCGGGTCGAAGCCGACGACAGCGTCCATCTCATCGAATTCGAGGTCTGCCCCGGCCTGCCCTGCTTCGATTTCCGCGCCTATTGCCGCACGCAATGGGAGATGGGCCTCGCCGATGCGATGGCCGAGACCGCGGCGAGCCGTTTTAACCGAATGGCCGCGTCCTGAGCAGAAATTCTGCGTGAAGCTGCCCCCGGGCGACCCAGGATCGTATCGTATCTTGACAAATCGCTTGCGTTCCGGCACCTCACTTAATAGAGTGTTAAGTGAAGGAGGCACTCGGTGAAAGTCGACCTTGCCACGTTCCCGGGCGTGGCCGCGCTGGCAGCGGCGGACGCGGACAAGGCGAAGCATGTCGGTGGGCGGATCAAGGCCATTCGCACGGCCCGACGCATTTCGCTTCGCCAGCTGGCCGACATGGTCGGCACGACGGCGAGCTTCATCAGCCAGCTCGAGCGCAATCTGAGCGGCGCCAGCGCCAGCACCCTGATGCGGATCGCGGCTGCGTTGGATCTCGGCATCGACGACCTGTTCGAGCAGGCCGAAGGTGGGTTCCACAAGGTGCTCACCAGAGGCGACCGCCCCCTGCTGCCGATCAGCCACGGTTGTCGAAAGACGTTGCTGTCGCGGCGGCCGATCCATGAATTCGAGGTTTATTCGGGGGATTTCGACGTCGGCGGTTCGACCGGTAACGATGCTTACACGCATGGCGGCAAGCACGAGATGTTCGTCGTTCTGAAGGGAACAGTCGAGCTGACGCTGGCAGACGAGCGCTTCGTCATGAACGAGGGCGACAGCATCGAATACGCAACCTCGACGCCCCATCGCACGGCAAACATCGGCAAGACGCCGGCGCAGGTGCTCTGGATCATCGCGCCCCCAACCAGCGGCGCGGCGGAACTCAATCGATACACGCCCGGACAAGGCTCGCAGCCGGGCGAACCGAAGTAATGCGGGTGCACATAAATGGGAGATAAAACTATGAAGACCAAGATCGGACAGGTGGCCGCACTCGGGCTGTTGATTACCACCACCGCAGCGCTTGCACAGAGCAAGCCCGTGGCGGGCGAGGTGGCCGAGGGCTCGCTGAAGGGCAAGACGCTGACCTTCGTCTCGTATGGAGGCATTTACCAGGATGGTCAGATCGCCGCGCTGAAGGAGTTCGTCGACAAGTCCGGAGTGACGCTGCTCAGCGACGGGCCAACCGAAATCTCGAAACTGCAGGCGCAGGTCGAGTCCGGCAATGTCACCTGGGACGTTGTCGATACCGGCGATTTCCCGCCCTACGTCTATTGCGGCAAGCTGTTCCAGAAGCTGGACTTCTCGAAGATCGATACGTCTAACATTCCGGAGGGCCAGATCAGCGAATGCAGTGTGCCGGCCATGAACTATGGCGTGGTGCTGATGTACTACACCGAAAAGTACAAGGATAACCCGCCCAAGAGCTGGAAGGATTTCTTCGACATCGAGAAGTTCCCGGGATCGCGCGCTCTGGAGGGCAGCGGCGATCTCTCCGGCGGCATGATCGAGCAGGCATTGCTCGCCGCCGGCGGATCGGTGGAAAACATGACGGTTGCCGATATCGACAAGGCGATCGAGAAGGTGAGGTCGCTCGGTCCGGACACGATCTTCTGGAAGACCGGAGCTGATTCCCAGCAGCTCGCCGAATCCGGCGAAGCCGACATGATCGCGATGTGGACCGGACGTGCCATGACTGCGGTGAAGAACGGCGCGAAGTACACGCCGGCGTGGCAGGACTGGCTGGTCGTGATGGACCAGATGACCATTCCGATGGGCGTCAAGGACCCCGACGCGGCGCATGCGCTGATCAACGCCTATGTCGGCAAGAGCGCGCAGGAGACGCTTGCAAAAACCACCTCGTATACCCCGATCCACAAGGACGCGAAGCCCGAAGTGGACGAGATCACAGCGGCGTTCATGACCAACACGCCGGACAAGCTGAAGCTCGGTTACCAGCAGAACATCAAGTTCTGGGTGGAGAACTTCGAGGTAGCGAACGAAAAGTGGAACGCGTTGATGGCGGGCAACTAGGTCCGCCACCGTGGCAACGAGAGCAATCGACAGCCGGAACACTGTTCCGGCTGTCGCCGCTGACGACCGGCGGCGCTGGTTTCGTGGACAGGCTTTCTGGCTCGTCGCGCCGGCGCTGCTGCTGCTCGTCATCTGCCTGGGTCTGCCGCTCGTCATCGTTACCTTGCGCAGCTTTTCCGAGCCGCAATGGGGATGGCAGAACTATGCCTGGTTCTTCGGCACACCGGTCAACCTGACCGTACTTCAGCGCACCTTCGCGATCTCCGCCTGGGTGACGCTGGTATGTATCATTGCCGGCTACCCCTATGCTTATGTGATGACCGCAGTCGGGCCCAATATGCGGCTCGTCCTCATCCTGTGCGTGCTGGTGCCGTTCTGGGTGAGCGGTGTGGTGCGCACCCTGGCATGGGTCATCCTTTTGCAGGATTCCGGCGTGATCAACTCCGTCATCCGGGCAGGCGGCCTTGGTCCGGTCAAGCTGATCCGCACGCAGACCGGCGTGGTGATCGGCATGGCGCAGGTGCTGCTGCCGTTCATGATCCTGCCGCTCTATTCGGTGATGAAAACGATCGACCTGCGGCTCATGCAGGCCGCACGGAGCCTCGGCGCGAGCCCGGCGCGCGCCTTTGCCCAGGTTTATCTGCCGCTCTCGCTTCCCGGCGTCTACGCAGGCGCCATCATCGTGTTCATTCTTGCGCTCGGGTTCTACATTACCCCCGCGCTGCTCGGCGGTCCGCGTTCGACCATGCTCTCGACCCTGATCCAGAACCAGGTGCTCAGCCTGCTCAACTGGGGCCGCGGCGGTGCGATGGGCGTGGTGCTGTTGATCGCGACCTTCGTCCTGCTCGCGCTCGCAGCACCGCTGTCGCGGCAACCGCACAAGACGGGCTCGAGACGCTGATGAAACAGCCCGGTCGAATCCTGCTCGGTCTGTTCTGCCTGCTCGTCGCGGTCTGGCTGGTCGCACCGACAATCGTCGTCGTGCCGATGTCGTTCAACGACAAGAAGTCGCTGGCCTTTCCACCATCCGGCTTTTCCTGGCAGTGGTACCAAAACTTTTTCACCAACCCGGAATGGTCGGCGAGCCTGGTCGGTTCGCTCAAGGTCGCCGTTGTCACGGCGGTGTTCGCCACCGTCATCGGCACGCTGGCGGCATTCGGCCTCGATCGCATGAAAAGCCGCGTCAGCGGCGTGCTGCGCGCGCTGCTGATCACGCCAATGGTCGTGCCGGGGGTGGTGCTCGCCGTTGGAATCTATGCGGTCTATCTCGATACGCGGTTGGTCGGCACCATGACCGGCTTCGTGCTGGCCCACACCATGCTCGCCGTTCCTTTCGTCATCATCGCCGTCTCCGCCAGCCTGGAAGTCTTCGACAAACGGCTGGAAACTGCTGCGGCCAGCCTCGGCGCAACCCGGCTGACGGCGTTCAGGACGGTGACGTTGCCGCTGATCGCGCCGGGCATCCTGTCGGGCCTGCTGTTTGCGTTCGTCACCTCATTCGACGAGATCATCGTCGCGCTGTTCATCACCAGCCCTTATCTGAAGACACTGCCGGTCCAGATATTCTCGAGCATTACCCGGGACGCCGATCCCACCGTTGCGGCAGTGGGCACGCTGCTCTTCATCACGACGTCGCTCGTGATCGGGGCGGGGCTGTTGATCGGTTCGAGACAGGGAAAACGTTGACATGGCCTCACCATCGACTCGCGGCGCAGCCATTGATCTCAAATCCGTCAGCAAACACTATGGCAGCTTCATCGCTCTCGATAAGGTCTCGCTGCGCATCGAACCGGGGGAGTTCATGACGCTGCTCGGGCCCAGCGGTTCGGGCAAGACGACCACGCTCAACGTCATCGCCGGCTTCACCGAGGTCAGCTCGGGTTCGCTTGATGTCGGCGGCAAGAGCGTCATCGGCGTACCGGCACACAAACGCAACATCGGCGTGGTCTTCCAGCACTACGCGCTGTTCCCGCACATGACGGTGAGCAGGAACGTCGCGTATCCGCTGACCCTGCGCGGCATCGCCAATCCCGATCGCGAGGCCCGGGTGCGCAAGGCCCTGGACATGGTGAAGATGGCGGATTTCGGCCACCGCTTCCCCAGCGAGCTCTCCGGCGGACAGCAGCAGCGCGTCGCGCTGGCGCGTGCCATCGTATTCGACCCACCGCTGCTCCTGATGGACGAGCCGCTCGGCGCGCTCGACAAGAAGCTGCGTGAATGGCTGCAGCTCGAGATCAAACGGATCCACCGCGAATTGGGCACCACCTTCGTTTACGTCACGCACGACCAGGAGGAGGCTCTGGTCCTCTCGGACCGCATCGCCGTGTTCAACCAGGGGCGCATCGAGCAGATCGGCACCGGCCGCCAACTCTACGACGAGCCCGAGACCTTGTTTGTCGGAAAGTTCGTCGGCGACTCGACGATACTGCGTGGCGCGGCCTCCACCTCCAGCGACGAGACCGCCATCGACATAGCCGGACGAAAAGTGGCCGCCGCCAAACGCCTTTCCGATGGCGCCAAACCCGTGATGCTGCTGCGGCCGGAGAAGCTGAGCCTCGCCAGACGGGGGAAGGGCGGACAGGGTCGAAACACCCTGCCCGGGCGCATCGGCGAGGCCATCTACCTCGGATCGGGCTCCAAATACGAGGTCGTGCTGGCCGACACCTCCAAGGCGATCGTGCGCTCTACGCTGGACGCCGAGATCTTCGCCATCGGCGACGAGGTTGATCTCGTATTCGCGGGCAGCGACGTGAAGCTGTTGGCGGACGACGAAAACGCCGATTTCACGCTGACCTGAATCCTATCTGGGAAAATCTCGACAATGGACGTGAAGAAGAACGGCGACGTTTCATTCTGGTATGCCGACATCGGCGGCGTGCCCGACTATCGGCCGCCGCTGCAGGGCGATATCATGGCCGACGTCTGCATCGTCGGGGCCGGCTACACCGGCCTTTGGACCGCCTATTACCTGAAGCAGGCAGCCCCCCACCTCAACATTGTCATCGTCGAGAAGGAGTTCGCCGGCTTCGGTGCTTCGGGACGCAATGGCGGCTGGCTGTCCGGCGGGTTCTCATGGTCGCGCGAAAAATATGAGAAGGCAACCTCGCGCGCCGGAGTCGTCGCCATGCAGGCGGCAATGACGGGTACGGTGAACGAGGTCATATCGGTTGCGGAAGCCGAAGGCATCGACGCCGACATTCGCCGTACCGACGAACTGCTGGTCGCTACCAACGAGGCGCAGGAGCAGCGCGCCAAGGCGATGTATGCCCATGCCAGATCCTGGGAGCTGACTGACCAACGTGTGGGGTATATCGATGCAGCCGAGATGCGTCGGCGCATAGCGGTGCACGACGCGCGCGGCGCCTTCGTCATCAAGAAGGTTGCGCGGGTTCAGCCCGCAAAGCTGGTGCAGGGGCTCGCCAAGGCAGTGGAGCGCCTCGGTGTGCCGATCTATGAACAGACAACCGTGCTGTCGATCGAAAAAGGCAAGGTCACAACCAGCCGAGGCGTGGTGCGCGCGGAAAAGATCGTGCGGGCGACCGAGGGTTTCACTGCGGGAATTGCCGGCCACGAGAGACTTTGGTTGGCGCTCAACAGCGCCATCGTGGTCACCGAGCCGTTGTCCGACAAGCTGTGGAGCGAAATCGGCTGGGATGGCTACGAGGTGCTCGGCGACGCCGCACACACATACTGCTACGCCCAGCGCACTCGTGAAGGACGCATTGCCATGGGCGGGCGCGGGGTGCCTTATCGGTTCGGCTCGAAGACCGACGTTCGAGGCGTCACCCAGCAGGCGACGATCGACAAGCTGCACAAGATACTGACGACGCTTCTGCCGCAGACCAAGGGGCTCAAGCTCGACCATGCGTGGTGTGGAACGCTCGGCGTGCCGCGGGACTGGTGCACGACAGTGGGCTTTGACAAGCAGACCGGAATAGGCTGGGCAGGCGGCTACGTCGGCCTCGGCGTTTCCACCTCGAACCTCTCGGGACGCACATTGAGGGATCTTGTGCTGGGCAACGACACCGAGCTGACGCGGCTTCCCTGGGTCAATCGAACCGTGCGCAAATGGGAGCCGGAGCCGCTGCGCTGGCTGGGCGTCCATTCCATGTATCAGCTCTATCGGATTGCCGACGAGCGGGAAGCAAAGGGGCTGCCGCGCACATCGCGGCTAGCGGCCCTGGCAGACCGCATCACCGGGCATTGAACCGCATCACCTCGAGGATATACAGCATGATCGACTTCAAGACCTTCGCCCACCTTGCGCATATCGACCTCGGTGAGCCCCAGCCGAAACCCACCTCGGTCGAAGGCGATCAGCTGGAAGCAGCCAACACCCTCTGGGTTTCGGCCGATGGCAAGATCGAAGTCGGTGTCTGGGAATGTTCGCAGGGCCGGTTCACCGCGCGCCGCGACACGAATTCCGAGATTTGCCACATCGTCTCAGGCCGCGTGACGCTGCACGGTCCCGAGGGCGCGGCCAAAAATGTCGGACCCGGCGAATTGCTTGTTCTGCCGCTTGGCTGGCAGGGCGAATGGACCATCCACGAGAAAACGCGCAAGCTTTACATCCTGCATTCGGTTTGATCGCTGCAGGTGCATGCTCGCCTGCAATTTCCGATGAGACCAGGCGCGCCACGGCGGTCGAACTAAACCCCTTCGACCAGCACGATCTCGCCGTCGGCTACTTTCTGGCGGATCGTCACGGCGCGTTGATACTCCGGCGAGTGATAGCAATCGTGCGCCGCAGCCAAAGACGGAAACTCGATGATTACGTTGCGGTCGCGGCCCGGCCCTTCCGCCTTTTCATGCGCACCGCCTCGTGCCAGGAAAACGGCGCCGAAGCGATCGAAAGCCGGTTTGGCGGCAGTGACATAGTCCTTGTAGCCTTCCGCATCGTGCACATCGACGCGGGCGATCCAGTATCCCTTGGGCATGCTTCTTCTCCGAATTGTTAGGCCGAGCGCATTTCGTCAAGGATCGCTTCCGCGACCGCTCGCCTGTCGGCGGCGCCGACGATCGGCCGGCCGACGACGAGATGGCTGGAGCCGTTGCGGATCGCCTGCGCCGGCGTCACCACGCGCTTCTGGTCGCCATGGTCGCTGCCCTTGGGCCGTATTCCCGGCGTGACGACGGCCATGTTGGGCCCGACGATCCGGCGCACCGCTTCCGCTTCCTCGGCCGAGCAGACAATGCCGCCCATGCCGGCATGCAGCGCCTGTTCGGAGCGCCTCAGCACCAGCGTATGCGGGTCATGTTCATAGCCGGCGTCGATCACGTCCTGCTCGTCCATCGAGGTCAGCACGGTGACGCCAAGCAGGCAAAGATCGCTGCCCCTGGCGGCCTCGACCGCTGCCTTCATCGTCTTCGGATAGGCGTGCAGCGTCAGCAT
>NZ_RZSW01000010.1:0-36348 GCF_003997375.1 Mesorhizobium sp. M5C.F.Ca.IN.020.29.1.1
TTGCTGGCCCGCTTGAACTGCTTGGCGTGCGCATAGCGCTGGTGCTTGATCAGCGCCAGCTTGCCGACCCGCACATAGGTCTGGCGCAAATCCAGCCCCGCCTGTTTGGCCAGCCGCACCAGCCGCTCGCGGGCGCGGTGGATGAGCTTGGCGTCGGTCGGGAACATCACGTTCTTCGGCTGCACGGTCGTGTCCACGATCACTTGGCGCGTGTCGGTCGGCTTCATCGCCCCGGTCTTGACTGCAATGCTGAGGCTTTCCTGCAAAACGCGACGATCCGCTCCTCGCCCATGCGGCTGCGCCAGCGCGTCAATCGACGAGCGGTCGAACGGCAGTGCGTGGCGGACGAACTCTTCGCCGCACAGATACTGGAAGTAGGGGTTTTCCACCCAGCGCTCGCACAGCACCTCGTCTGACAGGTTGAAGGTGTGCTTGAGGGTCGCCAGCCCCGCCATCAGCCGGGTCGGCAGCGGCGGCATGCCGGGACCGTCCGAATCGACCGCACCGAAGCGCAGCGCGACAGAAACCCGTACGGGGAGGAAAAATCCCGGCCGGCAGGCGATCCATCGCTGGTCCCCGGCCTTCGCCGTGGCAGGCTCGAGCGACAGGCCGCCGCGCGGCATGACGCAGTGGACATGCGGATGATGGTGGAGATTTTGACCCCAAGTATGAAGCACGGCGACCACGCCGATCTCGGCGCCCAGATGCCTAGGATAGGCCGCCGCCACCCTCAAGGCCTCGGATGCGGCCTTGACAGGATCGCATAGACCGCCGCCTTGTTCTGGAAGGCGATCTCAGCGATCTGGGCCGGGACGGGGAAGACCACGTGGAAGTATGGGACCGGCAGCAGCTCAGCCTACCGCCGGCTAGCCACTGGGCGCGAGCCAGGCCCTGGCACTTAGGGCAGTGGCGGTTACGGCAGCTAATGAGCGTCGCCCATGACCTGCACTATGGGCAGATCTAGTAATGGGGAGCTGGCAGCGACTTGATCGCGCTCTTGTGTGTGCCGCCGCCAACCCGGCTCACCAATACGAAGGGCGCTTGAGGAGCGCGATGAGCTGTCGGACGGCTGGAACGCGACGCGCCGCAGAAGCGGTGGAACGATCGATTCCATGGCGTCGAGCTTCTCTGTCGGATCACCACGCGTGTAGATTTCAGTGGTCGTCAGAGTGGCATGTCCCAACCAGCGACACTTTACGGATGTCCTGCGTTGCTTGCAGGATGATCATCGCGCATGTGTGCCCGAGCACGTGAGGCGAGATCGTTTCTTGTCGAGGCCAGGATGCGCTCGAGCGACGGTCGCTGCATGCTGTTTGAGCAGATAGGCGAAGCCCCATCGGCTCAGCGGCACTCCCCGGGCGCTGATGAACACCTCGGGCGCTGCGACCCGCCCGCGAACGGCGAGTCAGGCGCGCAGGGCTGCGGCCGTGGTCTTCCACAAGGGAAGCTGTCCGTTCCCGCCGTCCCTTGCCCAGGACACGAATGCTCATCGACGACAGGTCGATGTCCTCGAGCTTCAACCCCGTCACACGCGAGACCCCACAAACCGCCAGATGCAGCATGGCCCGGTCGCGGATGCCATCGCGCGTGCCGGGATCGGGGGCATCGAGCACCGCTTGCAGCTCCTCCCGTGTTTGGACTGGGGACCAGACGCCGATCCGTCTTCTTGAATGGGATCGCCAGGACGCAGCGGATATGCTCCAGGGCTGCCGGCTGCCTGTATTCGAGGAAGCGGAAGAAGGACTTGATGGCCGCCAGCCGGACATTGCGCGTCACCGGCGCGTTTTTGCGCTTGTCCTCGAGATACTCCAGGAAAGCTCTGATGAGACCGGCGTCGAGTTGCTCCAGCGTCAGCGCCGATGGCGAGACCTTCAGCCTCTTTGCAGCGAACGTGAAGAGCAGCTGGAAGCTCAGCGCATAGGAGTCGTGCGGATTCCGACGTGAAGCCGGCCGCCATTCCGATCAGACACCGCCCACCATTCCGGTATGAAGCCGGCCACCATTCCAACCAAAGACCGGCCGGTTTCGGCACTGAAGATTACCTCCTGGGTCAGCAATTTTGGCATCAATTACCTCGCGATGAACGAGGACAATTTTGATGCCGGCAAAGAGAAGGCTGACCATGAGACAGTTGAGACAAATGCTTCGGCTTGCCGGAAGCGGGACCAGCTCCCGCGAGATTGCGGTCGTGCTGGGAATAGCACGCAGTACGGTGCAGGATAATCTGCGGCGCGCAGCGGCAATCGGGTTGAGCTGGCCCCTGCCGGGCGAGCTAACCGATGACGCGCTTGAGAACAAACTCTTCGCTCGCAATGGCGTCAAACAGCGCACGCGGCGGCGCGCAGAGCCGAACTGGGCCGATCTTGCCGTCGAGCTCAAGAAGCCAGGCGTCACGCTCCTCATCTTGTGGGAGGAGTATCGAGGAAGTCATCCCGACGGATATGGCTATAGCCGGTTCTGCGAGCTCTTTCGCAGCTTCGAACAGCGGCTTTCGCCGACGATGCGCCAGGAACACGCCGCCGGCGACAAGGTCTTCGTCGACTATTCCGCAAGAAGATCCCGATCCTTGATCGAGACACCGGCGAGATCCGTGAGGCGGAGATCTTCGTGGCAGTGCTGGGTGCGTCCAGCTTCACCTATGCCGAAGCAACCTGGACCCAGACACTGCCTGATTGGATTGGTTCACACATCAGGATGTTTCGTTTCTTTGATGGCGTTCCCCGACTGATCGTCCCCGACAATCTGAAGTCGGGTGTCAGCGCGCCAGCTTCTACGATCCGAGATTAATCGCAGCTACGGCATGATGGCATCCCATTATGGCGGCGGGGTTCTTCCGGCACGGCCGCGACGGAACGGCGTGCGTTTCGCCCAGTCATGCATTCTGGGGCGGCTGCGCAACCAGACCTTCTTCTCGCTGGCCGAGGCCAATGCCGCTATTCGCCAGGCACTCGATCGCATCAATGATCACGTCATGCGTCGGCTGGGCGTCAGTCGCCGGCAATTGTTTGAGAGCGTCGAGCGTGCTGCGCTCGCAAGCCTGCCGAGCAAAGACTACGAATTCGCCGAGTGGCGTTTGGCCCGCGTTTCGACGGATTACCACGTCGAGTTCAAGACCTTCTTTTATTCCGTACCGCACAGCCTCATTCGCCAGCAAGTCGATCTGAGAGCAACGGCACGCATCGAGATCTTCCACCGCGGCAAGCGCATTGCCGTCCATCAGCGCCGCTATGGCGGCCCTCGTCATGGGACGGATCCGGATCATATGCCCAGCTCCCACCGGCGATATGCCGAGTGGACGCCGGATCGTTTCCGTCGCTGGGCCGCATCCGTCGGGCCGAGACGGAAGGCTTGGTTGTCGCAATCCTCGCCAGTCGCCCACATCCTGAACAAGGCTTTCGGACATGCCTGGGTGTCCTTCGCCTGTTTCGAGATATCCCACACGATCGCGCCGAAGCCGTGTCAGCCCGCGCTGTCGAGATCGGTGGGCTGAACTGCAAGAGAATCGCCTCGCTTATCGCCAATCACAAGGCCGCAAGGCATTCCACCATCCGGCTGCGCGAATTCGGCCTTCATGGCATGGCCACCGCCTTCCAGGAGCCCGACGCACAATCCGAAGCACGCGGCCTCGAGTATGGCGAATGGCTTGCCATGCTGCTCGAGCGCGAGGCTACCATGCGCCGCCAGAAGCGTTTCGAAGCCCGCGCCAGGGCTGCCAAACTTCGCCATGACGCACAAATCGAGAATGCCGACTTTCGCGCCGCACGCGGTCTCGATCGCAATCTGTTCATGGCGCTCGCCGGCTGCGACTGTATCAGAAAGCATCACAGCCTTCTCATCACCGGGCCGGCGGGCGTCGGCAAGAGCTGGCTGGCCTGTGCCCTTGGCCACAAAGCTTGCCGAGAGGATTTCTCCGTCGCCTATCCCCGGCTGTTTGCAACGCTTGCCCTCGCGAGAGGAGACGGACGTTATGGCCGGATCCTCAAGAAACTCGCCAAAACCGACCTTCTCATTCTCGATGACTGGGGACCGGAAAAACTCAATGATGACCAGCGGCGTGATGGGCTTGAGATCATTGAAGACCGCTACGAACGCCGATCAACAATCGTCACCAGCCAGTTGCCTCTGGATCGCTGGTACGAGATCATTGCAAGCCCAACTCTGGCCGATGCCATCCTGGACGGCCTCGTTCACAACGCCTATCGCATCGATCTCACCGGTGAAAGCATGCGAAAACAGCGCTCGCCAAGAGCCTCTGAAACAGCGCAAGCTTGACCTGAAACGAAACCCAACCCAAACGAGACCCAGGATCAGTCCGAAAAATGGCCGGCTTCAAATCGGAACACCGGCCGGAATGAAATCGGAATGACTGGCCGGCTTCAAATCGGAATCGATGGCCGGCTTCGTCGGAATACGCAGGAGTCGCGCGTATGCCGACTGGCGCCCCGCTGGCACGAATGATGAGGCGGCCTGACTATTTAGCGACCACCGGATTTGCAAATACTGCAGTTACCGCAGGGAAGCCGAGCGGAACGTCGTAGGAGGAGCATTCACTTGGGGATCCCTGCAACCAAGCCTTTTTCGTGCTGCGAAGCACGCCGCAAGATCCAGGCCAGTTTGCGCAGCGAGAACATGCGCGTCCGTTTTGCTGGACGTGGTTGCCTTCGCAACAAATTGGCGGATGGTTGACATTCGGCTGTCTGCTTCGGACAAAGAAGAGCCATCAGGATTCCGCGAGCTCACCGCATGGTTTTCGGCACAAGTTCATCAGCGGCCTTGCACGCAATGACCAGGGAATATCCCTGGCGGCAAGAGCAGAGTTGCTCGGCAACAGTCCTCAGTCACCACCTGGATCCCTCCCAGACTCGCGACACGCGCCCCGCTGGCTGAGCTGGCAGGTTCCACCCTCTCGGCACGGAAGGGCTGAGATCAATGTCGGTCGTTCAAGTGGCGCATCATTTGCACATCAGGATATGCCTGCAACAAACCAGGCACCCGATGGGCCATGATTCCCGATGGGCATAATAGTCGTTGATCCGTAAGGGGTGAATCATGAGGAACATTGACGTGCGTGGCAAGGCGCCCATGCCGTTTGCTAGCGCCATGGACCGTGATACCACGGACGATCCTCCCGCCGGGCCGCTTGTTCGGCTTGAAGAAGCCGGCGGAGCATCCAGCTCTGTGGTGGAGCAGACGCGCTCTGAGTTTCAAGCCCCACGCGCGAGGGAGGAGCAACCCAGCAGTATCCTTTCTCTATTGTTTGAACAAGGTGACACAGCGGAGAGGCTTATCCCGATCGACCTTCTGAGCTTGACGCAATCAAGTCCTGAACTGCGTGCTGTCGTCCAGCTAACTCCGGCATATCAAGAAAGGTATCAAAGGGCCGTCCGAGTTCAGGCCATCTGGAACAGGTTGACGGAACAGCA
The DNA here is from genome assembly GCF_003997375.1 of Mesorhizobium sp. M5C.F.Ca.IN.020.29.1.1. Lineage (NCBI taxonomy): Bacteria > Pseudomonadati > Pseudomonadota > Alphaproteobacteria > Hyphomicrobiales > Phyllobacteriaceae > Mesorhizobium > Mesorhizobium sp. M5C.F.Ca.IN.020.29.1.1. The sequence continues at coordinate 5,424 of NZ_RZSW01000010.1, forward strand.
ATCCGGAGCAAATCCCTCGGCTGGGCTGATGTATTCCGGCGTGATCCAATCACTGGCGCACAATTTCAATTGCCTCCTAAGTGCGCAGAAGGTAGCTCTCGTCGCCCTAGTCGAGGGGCTTGACGACCCTGAGATGCGCAACTCGGCCCTGGAGGAGATCGGAGCCGATTTGGCTGGCCTCCCGCCCGAGCTGCAGCAGCGTCTCGTCGACCTCGCCGAGGGACTTGAAGACGCCGAAGATTGCGTCTTCGTCCTACGGGGCTTCGGAACAGGCGTGGCAGGGCTTGCTCCCGAGCTGCAGCAGCGTCTCCTGGTCCTCGCCGACGGCATTGACGAACCAAACTATCGCGCCTTGGCCCTCAGCGCCCTCGGAGCAGGCGTCACTGGGCTTACGCCCGAGTTGCAGCAGCGTCTCGTCGTCCTCGTCGAGAGGCTCGACAACCCGGGGCATCGCGCCTCGGTCCTCGAGGTCCTTGGAGCCGGCGTGGCGGGGCTTCGCCCGCGCTCCAGCTGCGTCTCGTCGTCCTTGCCGAGGGACTTGACCCCTTGCATCGCTCCCGAGCTCTGGAGGGCCCTGCAGCAGCGCCTCGTCGCCCTCGCCGAGGGACTCGGTGAGCCCGAAGATGGCGCCAGGGCCCTACGCGGCTTCGGAGCAGGCTTGACAGGGCTTGCGCCCGAGCCCCAGCAGCGCCTCGTGGCTCTCGCAGAGGGGCTCGACCAGCCCTGGAATCGCGCCTCGGCGTTGGTGGCCCTCGGAATAGGCGTCACAGGGCTTGCGCCCGAGCTGCAGCAGCGTCTCCTGGTCCTCGCCGACGGCATTCACGAACCAAACTATCACGCCTTCGCCCTCAGCGCGCTCGGAATAGGCGTCACAGGGCAGGCGCCCGAGTTGCAGCAGCCTCTCGGCGTCCTCGCCGAGAGGCTCGACAACCCCGGGCATCGCGCTTTGGCCCTCGAGGTTCTTGGAGCCGGCGTGGCAGTTTTTGCGCCCGAGCTGCAGCAGCGTCTCGTCGTCCTCGCCGAGGGACTTGACGGCGCCAATCGCGCCTCGGCCCTACGGGGCCTCGGAGCCGGCGTACCAAGGCTTGCGCCCGAACTGCAGCAGCGTCTCGCCGTCTTGGCCGAGAGCATCGACGACCCCGAGTATCTCGTAATGGCTCTAGCAGGCCTCCGGCAAGGCTTGGCGGGCCTTGCCCCCGAGCTACAAAGGCGCATCGCTGCCCTTGCCGACGGACTTGACGAGCCGGAGTATCGGGCTCGCGCCCTGGCAGCACTATTGCCCTAAGACAGGCGGAAGAACGGGTTACGGCTTACGGATCGCCTTCAAGGCCTGTTGAACACGCGGAGGCCGATCGCAGGAGATAAGAATCTGTCGGGCTTGAAGGCGGCAACATTATCGAGGATGGCGACGTGATGATCAATGACCCCTCTGACAATCCGTTCGATGTCGTGCCCGCAACTGTTGAGGCTGCATCATGGGCTTTGCTAGAGGAGCGGTGAGATGCGAATCGGGAATAACCAACTTAACGGCTTTTCGGCGTTAGACCGGCGCCTCGTGACGGGCTGGCAGAGGCTCCGAGCGCCGTGACTGCGTTCCACGAAGCGCATCAACTTGCTGTGTTTCATTCCCGGAGTGCGGCACCCTCACCTGCGAAGAATCCAGCACAGCAGAAAGGTGGTGAGGAAAAGGATGGTGAGGGTGCGCCAGGCGGAACGGGCGACGGATCAAACTATTTCGCGCGGGCGGTGAAGTACGGCCTGTGCCTCGCGGGCGCGGGCTGCGCCTACGATAAGATCGCCAACGATTTTCCCCTTTCCACCACCTCGCTACATGATGGGAGAAAGGGCTTTACCAGCAACCAACGGCTTAGGACCGCCCAGGCGAAGGCGAGGGAATATTACACGCGCTATCACGGCGCCAGCCCCGATGCTAAGCGTTTGAATGGGCGTCCCCTCATTCCAATCCGCATTTTCGGGGACAACCAGTTCGTAGCTATGATCGACTACCGGGCGGCGACCCGCGTCCACGTCGCGCGCTTGGCGGATTCTGCCAATGCTCGCCGGTCAATCATTCTGAACCTAGCCTGCATGAAGGGCCATCTTGTGAAGGACGAGTGCGTGTCTAAGTACCGACCGCCTCAGGTGCCGAAAGATCCGGACCTGACGCAGAGTCCGCTATACGACAAAAAGAACAAGTACGCGCTGACCGGTGTGCTCAATGACGATACCGGCGCGTACGGCTACACCTCGAGATCGGCCACTCGGCCTTTCGTGAACAAGGGCGCGGAGCATTTCCGGAATACCTTGCAAAGCAAAAAGGGGCTAACTTTCAAGCAATGCACCGAGACGCTCGAGTCGCTGCTCGATCAGGATCGTGCACTTGGCGAAGAGGCCCAGTTCGCGGCCGGCCAGGCCATCCTAAACTTCAGGCAAGTCTATGCTTCTGAAGCGCACTGGGGAAATGCCGAGAAGGTCGTGATGAAAACCCTCGCCGAACATGGTTTTCTGTCACTGGCGGAAACCGAGAAGCTGGACGCGTCTCTGATGTTCGAGGATCCGCATAAAAACAAGCTGAAGCGCAACACCAGCTTGGTGCGGCCGTGGCTGCATAAACTCGACACCCGGCGTCAGGAGAGGCTATCAGGTTACCATCCCGCGGTCATCGAGGACCTGAATCGCGGGGAAATCGAAGACATGAAAAACCTGCCCCTCACTCACTTCAAATTGAATGAGAAAGGCAACGGATTCGAGGATTGCTCAGGCCTCGGTGACTCGTTCACATGCGCCAACGCCGTCGCCTGCATCAACCATGCGCGCTTAATGAGCGGACAGCAATGTCTCTCAAAGGAAGAGGTCATTGTCATTATAGCGTGCCTCAACGCAGTCTACGACGACACGAGCTCGATCCGGCATACGCTCCATGAGATAGCGCGTGGAAAGTCCTCTAGCGGATCGGCGCAGGCGTAGCCGGTCTAGCACAAGACGATCCGCGTAATTCCGGCACCAACCTGAGAACGCATGGAAGTACTGCTGCAAGCCAGGCCAGAAAAGTGGCAAGATCGTGTAATCTGACCAAATGTTCAGCCGATTTTCTGGGACACTCCCTTCAGGGCGTCGTAAAGCAATTTGATAATTCCGGATTCCAAATTCAGGCTCAGGCTCCATTGCTGAGCGAGGGATTGAATTCTAATAAGATCGGTCGGTTTGTCCGGTTCCATGGATGCCATGAAGCTGTTAAGATTTCTTTCTGCTTCAACAGTGGCATTGCCGAGGCTGCTACTGATACTGCTGACGGTAAGGTTGTCGCCAGAAATAGGTGACATAGTTATCTCCAAGGTTGCGGTATTTCTTTATCACGATAAGCCATCGATATTGTATTGATCACCTCTGTCGCAGCGCGTATCGCGTCCGCTATGGCCGCCAAAACTTCGAATTCCTGCCTCGAAACGCCAGCATCCATTTCACGTTTCAACGATTGCCGGCAGGTATCGAATTCCCTCTCTAGGGCGGATCTCTTTGCACCGTCGAAATCACCTAGCAGCTGTCTCTGCAACTCAAACATGACTATGACTTCGCTCACCCTTTTTCCTCCTCCACCATCCATTTCGGCTTGCTCGGATAAGGAAGATGCATCGCATCCGCGCCGATGCGCACAGAAATTCCGCTTCGGTCTATGTCAACAATCTGGCCCAAGCTCTCGAGACTGTCGCCGATCTTCAGGCGCGTTCCATTCTCAACAACGATGAACGGCGTTTGGCCAAGGTGTACACCTCTGGGCACCGGCAATATGACCGGCGTGAACTGCGTCTCAAGCCGGATGTAGGGTGCGAACTTCTCCCGAAAGCGAGCAGCGACCTTCTGCCACGCTTCAAAAGCAATCGGAGCCAGGGCTCCCGAAACGAGCACGCCATCTGCCTTCTTCAAGATGTGAATGGAGCACCGCAGTTGGGCCGTCATCGCGGTCTCTAGAAAAACGCGAGCGCCGTCGGGTGTCACGATCGCGTTTTCAACTTCGGTTAGCCCCGGAATGTCCTGCCGCAGGTGATGAAGCGCTGCTTCGACCTCCGCATCGCTTGGCCCATATCCTGTTATCGCGATCTCCCCGGCGCCGATCACGCGGACGCTGCCCTCGATTCCGAAGCCGCTTATGACCGTCGTCACGAGATCGATGAGCTGCGAATCCGATAGAGTGGTCGGTGGTTTGGATATCACTTCCACCTCAAGGCCGGCGTTGTTCAAGGCGACTTGTAGTTCAGCATCGTCTCCAGGTCGGAAGTCTCCTTCGATGACCAGCTTGTCATCGACCCGGGCAATCTCGACGTTTCGAGCGACATTTAATTCGCGAATGATTTGTCGCACGATCCTCATCGGGTCAGTGGCCGGAGACACTTCTGAGGCGGAGGGGGGAACTCGCCCTATGGCGGCCCAAAACACGACGACGGGCATAATCAGGAGAGTGCAAGCTACCGCCCCGAGCCGTAATCGCCGCGGTATCGAACCTGCCATGAGCTGTATCCGTCGGCCGACCAAGGTCGACGCCAGTTCGGGAGGGGCGAGCGGCGCGGAAGTGTCCGGCTCCCCGTTTCCCATGGAGGCCGCCTCGGGAAAGCTGCTCCCGGCCGGCCCGATCCCAAAAATCGTCCGCCCGACCTGTACCGGTGTTGGCGGATCGAGCACCGTCAAGTTACCTACCGGGAGGTCTTTGGTCCCGATGCGCACCCCCGGTGCGAAGGCAATAATATGGATGCGTCCCGCCTCGACTTTAATGCGAAGATGTGTGGCAGCCAGTTCCGGATCAGCGAAGGTGAGGTCATCGGTATCACTGGCACCGATCAGCCAGACTCCTTCCTCAAGCGGGGTCTCTGCACCCCGGTTGGGACCGGACAGCACGCGTAGGCTCAGCTTGGCGTCATCGCTAGCGAGACTAACGTATTCCATGTTCGTACCTGTCACGACAGCGATATCCTTGCCAGCGGCAGTACGGAGATATCGGGGGCAAGTTCCTGATAGGATAGCACGGGTAGCCCGTAGAGATCGACTTCGATGATCTTGCGCAAGTATCGGCGGATGTCGATAGAGGTCAGTAGCACAGGCTTGTGCGGTTGCTGGCCGACATCACCTATCGCATCCCTCACCTTATCAATGATTTGCCGCGTGGTGCCAGGGTCGAGGGCGAGATAACTGCCCACAGAAGTCTGCCGAATGGCATTACGCACCGTGTCTTCCACTTCCGGCGTAAGAATGTAGGCTGGCAATAGGGTCCTGCCGACAGTATGCTGGAAACAGATTTGTCTTTTCAATGCACAGCGCACATGCTCAGTAAGCAGAACTGTGTCTTTTTCCTTCGGCCCCCATTCGACCAGCGCGGTGAGGATAGCGCGCATGTTGCGCAGCGAGATCTCCTCGGAAACCAGTCGCTTCAAGATCTCAGAAATCGTCTGCAGAGGAACGGTCCGCAGCACCTCTTTTACCAGTTCCGGGAAAGATCCTTCCACTTGATTCAGTAGAATTTTTGTTTCCTGGATTCCGATAAATTCACCTGCTTGCCGACGCAGGACATGACCAATGTGGTAGCTGAGGATCTGAACCGGTTCAAAAAATGGGATACTGGCGGCTTGCAACGACTCGCGATGTGTGATGTCCACCCACGTGGTCTCGATCTGAGGCAGGAATGGCTTATCGAGAACATACGGAATGCCCACGAGGTCGAGGTTCTCGGGGATATCACGAGCCAGAAGGTGCTGCGCCCGTAACGATCCTTCACCACATGGAATTTCATTTACATTGATCGTGTACGCGCCATCCTTGTTGCTGTCGCTGACACGCAGATTAACGCCTGGAAAGGGAACGCCGAGATCGAGAAGCAGCGCCTGCCGCACAGCAGCCAACTCCTTGTTCAGCCGGTCTGGCCGAACGATGCTCTGAACGTCTCGACCAATGTCGAGCATCAGAGGAACCGTGAGCGTGATGGTGATGGCATCGCAGCCTTCGCCGCTCCGTTCAGCCGGCCCGTCCGACGCCGTCACGGGCGCCCTGACGCCGGCGACCGAGTAGGAACTCGAAGGCGCTGAAAGCGGCCGCCTGCGCTGCAACAACCAGCCACCGCCTCCAGCCAATACTGCCAATATCACGAAAATTGCCGTAGGAAAGCCAGGTACCAAAGAGAACAGAATTAGGATGAAGGATCCTGCGATCAGGGCACGTGGTTGGGCTTTGACTTCGTCTCCAATCTCACTGCCGAGATCTGAGCCCTTATCCCTGTCGCTTATCCTCGTGACGATGAAGCCTGCCGTGATTGAGGTGAAGAGAGCCGGGATCTGACCGACGAGCCCGTCGCCGATGGTCAGGATGGTGTAAATCTCGAGCGCTTCGTTCAAGCTCATGCTCTTTTGCAGGGCACCAATCGCAATGCCGCCTATGATGTTCACGAAGATGCTGATTAAGCCTGCGATTGCGTCACCTTTGATGAACTTCATCGCACCGTCCATCGCGGCGTATAATTGGCTCTCGCGCTCGATGGCGATGCGGCGCCGACGGGCTTCTTGAATATCGATGCCGCCGGCACGCAGGTCGCCGTCGATGCTCATTTGCTTGCCCGGCATCGCATCCAGCGAGAAGCGTGCGGCGACTTCAGCCACGCGCTCGGACCCCTTGGTGATGACCACGAACTGCACGATGGTGATGATCAAGAAAGTAACCCCGCCCACAATGAGATTCCCAGCTACCACGAAATCGCCGAAAGTCTTGATGATCTGGCCGGCGTCTGAGTGCAGTAAGATCATGCGTGTCGCAGCGATACCGAGGGACAACCGAAACAGCGTCGTCAGCAAAAGCACCGCCGGGAAGGTGACGAAAGCGAGGGGTGACTTAATATAGACTGCCACCATCAGCAGGAGAGCGGAAATCCCAAGATTGATAGCTTGCAGCACATCCATCAGGACGGGCGGCAGCGGAATGATCATCACAAAGACGATGGCAACCAATAGCCCCGCCAGAATAATGTCGTTCCGGCCAGTCGCAACTGCCAGGACCTTGTTGGGAAAATTCACGCTGTCCGTCCCCGCGACGCACCCGGCACGGCCGTCTGTGTCAGCAGTATTGTGGCCATTCGCTGAGAGGCTCTCGCCTCGGATCTGAGACCCAGTTTCGAATAAGCCTTGACCCGCACCTGCAATATCCGGAATCGCTCCTCATCGCTCAGCGCGTGCAAAAGAAGCCGACTCGCCTCGGCAGCGGCCCCCTCGCAGTCTCCCGCTCGAAGCAATACCAGACAGCGTGCATGCCGTGCCCAACCCCATGCGGAGTCGAGATGCTCGAGTGCGAGCAGAAGCTTGGTTGCATCGTGAAGAAGGCCAAATTTAATGTAGAGATACGCTAGCACCGATAGCGCATCGCGCTTGTCGGGACTGATAAACGGTTCCGTCATCAGATCTATCCTCGCATCAAAGCACGGCAGGCGTTTTCAAAAAAAAACGGTCGCATTGCGCCCGATCGAGTACCGAGAGCGCGTCGCACAGCACGGCACGATCTGGGTCTCCCGTTTGCGCAACCAGATCGGCCAGCGATGTGTGTGCGGCCTTGAGCGTGGCGGCGAATGTCGGAGACTCGAGGATTGCGGGATTCGCGATCGGAGGCGCGAAGGCGGCCATCATCAGGTCATCGACGGTGGGGGCGTCGTATAGCAGATCGAATTGCAAAGCCGACCGAGCATCGGCAACGAGGCCTGTTCGCCGCAGTTCCGTCGATCCGGAGATCGTTGGAGCAGAATGATTCAAGCTGCCGGAATTGATGCGAATCATAGGTCACCGCGCTGCGGCATCAATTTCGTCGACGAGCCGTACGAGAACCTGCGCCGCGGTTTCTAGCGTTGGAAGATCAACGCTGTTCTCAGCTATGCTGATGAGCAGGACCAGCAGCGCCTCGCCATAAAAGGCGACGTTCACCATGTGCGGCACCGTACGATCCGGGTGTACCGCTGAGAGAGCTGCCGCGGCGACCCCCTTGCGGTGAAGCGGCATGGCGCGCGTTAAGTACATTGCGACAAAGCCATCGCGACACTCCATGTGGAGATCACCCGATCGTTCAAAACGCAGCGTCAATGGGGGCGCCTGCGGTGGAAGTCCCATCGCCGAGCAAAAAGCCCGAATAGAAGCATGGGCGCTCATGCACTCTCTTCCTGTTCAATGCGGATGTCCATCGCTTCCTCTATCGCCCGCAACGTCGATTCTCTTGCGTCCAAGTCGCGGTAGACTCCGACCGGAATCATCGCGAGAAGATCTCGAGAGTCACGCAGTACGGCAATCTGCATATCAAGGTGAACGAGAGGGATTCCTAGCCGTTCGGGAATGGGAATGATCTTCGACGGACCGGGAACGGTATCCTCCAACAGCGGCAATAATTGCCACATCACGCCAGTAGCGGTGATGTCGATGATATTTCGCCGCCGTATCCGTTCGACCATTTTTTGGCAGCACTCGTGCACGGTATCCAGCACTCGCAGCGCCGATAATCCGCTGAGGATCTCCCATAGCCGAGCCGGCTCGACCGACGGGCCAGCCGAGGCGATGTCCTCGCCGAGCGCACGCGTAAGAAAGGCGACATGCCGAGCAAAGCCCTCGACTCCAAACTTACTGAGAATGTCCCTATAAAGCCGGAGCGGTCCTGGATCGCTAGAGACTGTGGCCCGATAGAAATCACGCAGCTCTGCAGCGAGCCTCTGATCACCCGCCGCTACTTCAGTCGCTACCACTGAAATATTGAGGCCAGCACGAACAGCCACCCCCTGCTTAGCCATGAGTTGGGCCTTGGCACCATCCGTCCGTATGGCAAGCTGGTCGAGGCCCTCGCGTCGCAACTCTCGCGCCGCCAGATCGAGTGCCGCATAGGCATAAGAGGGGTCAGCGAACCGCCGACGAACCTTTCGGAGTATGTCCTGCAAGGCAGAATCGTCTCTGCGGATATCGCGCAACAGCCCCGGCAACTCGGTACGGTCGAAATAAGGGAGACGTTCGAAATAGGCATCAATCTCATGGACCGCGCTGAGCGACGGCGCTAAGCGCTCCTCCGAGATTTTGCGCTCAGCTAGCGCCCTTGACTCGATCGCCTCGGAAAAACCAAAGGTGCGCTCTTCCCTTGCCTGTTCCAAGAGGGTCGCGTGTGTAGGCCCCGCCAGGCGAACAGCTTCACCGCGCCATGAGCCCACCTGCACCGGGACCGGCTCGATCGCCATCCGATCAGAGCAAAGGCGCGAAGGGGTCGTTTCGAATACTGTCCCATCAGACATTACTTCGGCTCCGTGCGATCTTACGGCGGATCGCCTGGGGCGTCCCGTCAACGTCCATGGGCAGTGCACTGCAGATTGCCGGCGCACGGGCTTCCTCGCGGGCCGACTTGCCGTTCCGCGGCTTGGTGGATCCGCATGTGTCCCACCATTTAAGGCTTCGTGCTCGCTCATGTCCAAGCAACTTCTGGGCAGCACCCATGGAGGCAAACTGTGTCAGTGGGCTACGCCCTTTCGGGTACCAAAGGGATATCGGTCCATATCTATTATAACGTCGCGACATGCATAAGAAATATCAAACCGATATGAGTACATACAAAATGCATATAGGACTCAGCAAACAAATCAGTCCGCAAGAAATCTTGTGCCGGAGGCCAGCTGACACAGTGAATGGCACGACCGATCGCCGGGCCGGGTCTCCAGCTTACCGGGAAGCCGAAGAATTTTGGCGAGAGGTTCGAGTAGATACGACTGCATATATTCGTCTACTGGACTCGTCCTTCAGCAGCGCGTGCGCAGCGGATTGTTTCGCCTCACTGGCATAGTGGTAGCCAACATCATCGATCATATGCTGCGCCAGATCGATACCGATGGTACTGATCACGGGGAAGGCCGTACGCTTCCGATCGTAATAAATCGCCACGCAACATACATCGTTGGTGATCACGACGGTCCCCTGCGCGACCGGTTGGTCATGCCTTTGGCGAACAACTCCATATGGAGTTGTTTGCGTTTTGCCCTGACTAGGGGGTTACCGTTGCTTTCCTTGTATTCTCGCTTCGCCTCATCCTTCGACATCATGTTTTTCTTCGTGAATTGCCGACGCTGGAACGCAAAGTCCGTAATTGCCACCGTGAGAAAACCCAAACCAGCATAAAGGGCGATGCCGAGCAGCAGGTTACCTGTCACCGCCCTTAGGCATGATATCCCGCAACTCGGCGTCCAGACGAGCGCATGCATCCCTTCGCGCAGCACGAGCAGCAGAACCGAGGCGAGTATCAAAATCTTCCCGATCGATTTGCCCAATTCAATGAAATTCCTCAGCGAGACGATCCTCTTGACGTTCTCACTGGGACTGAGCTTCTTCAGCGCTGGCGAGACCGTCTCGGGCGTGAACATCGGGCCATTTTGTAAGATGTTGCCGCCCACGCCGATTACCAGAACGATGCCGATGAAGGGCGCGAGCATGCGTTGTAGTTCGGCAACATAGGACTGCAGGAGCTTTTCAGTGACGCTCAGGAGATCACCTTGGAGAAGCGGTACAGGTAGCAGGATCATCGCCTCGATCCGGTCTATCATGCCGGATAAGGAGGCGTAGAACAGAGAAAAGAATGCGATGGTCAGTGCCGCGGAAACGACTTCACTGCTGTGCGCCACCTGCCCCTTCCTGCGCAGGTCGCGCAGCCTTTTGGGTGTAGGCTTCTCGGTCTTTTCGGCGCTCATGACAACCACGTGGCGATGAGGTTGAATATCGCGACCGGGGATGGCACGCGTTTATCGGCCTCAGCCAGAATGATCGTGAGCGAGAGGACTAAAACCAGGAGAGCCACCGCACTCTTGACAGACATGGCGATAAAAAAGACCTGCAGTTGCGGTGCAATGCGGCCGATCAGCGCCAGACCCATTTCGCTAAGGAACATAACAACAATAGCTGGACCGGCGAGGAGTAAAGTCAGTAGCATGATGACGTCTGCGAGATGCAGAACTCCCGTGACGAATGCCGGACCGAATGCAGGATGCAAGCTCCACAAAGGCCAGACCTCATGGGAGCGATAGAGCGCTTCGATCAATGCGGAAAAGCCGCCGGTGGCAAATAGCCATGTGACGAAGAGCTGGGCGAACAGCGTTCCAAGCGGCGAGACATGATTGCCGCTCGCCGGATTCAAGAGGCTCACCATCGCGGCACCCCTCTGGTTGTCAATGAAGGTGCCCGCCGCCTCAACACCCCAGATGGTCGCGGCAATAGGCATGCCGAGTACGAGGCCGAGCAAGAGTTCCTTCAGCCCCAGGCCCAGGATCAGCTCCAGATCCCAGCTATCGAGGTTCACAGGCCTAGTTGCCCAAGCATGCGCCATTACCGGGAGACTCAATGCCGTGATCGCGCCGTTCCGCGCCAGTCCGGTCACAATGCCGCGCCCCAGAATGGGTATAATCAGCATCATGCCCGTCGTACGCGTCGTCGCGAGGGCAAAGACGATAAGGGCAGTATGCAAGAGAGACGGATCAAGTAGCGACATGAGACGGACCTTACATCGCTCCGAAATTGTTGAAGACGTTTAGCGTATACTGGTACAGCTCCCGACCGATCCAGTTCCCAGTTGTCATCAAAACCAGGCTCACGCATATCAGTTTCACCGCGAACGGAAGTGTCTGCTCTTGAACTTGGGTCAGGGCCTGCACCAAGCTGACGACCAGCCCGACCCCCGTCGCGACGAGGATCGTGGGCATCGACAGAACCAGAGTCAGTTTCAGGGCTTCGACGGCGATGTTGGCCAGAGTGGCGGTACTCATTATGATGGTCCCGCATAGGACAAGACCAGACCGTGGATCAGGCGCTGCCATCCGTTCACAGCGACGAACAAGAACAGCTTGAAGGGCAGGGAGATCGTCATCGGCGAAACCATCATCATACCCATCGCCAGCAGGATATTCGAAATGACGAGGTCGATGACGATGAAGGGCAGGAACAGCAGAAAACCTATCTTGAACGCGTCCGCCAACTCGGATGTCATGAATGCCGGGATCAAAATCATGACATCGCCATCGGTTACCGCATCGGCGTCCCGTTCGTTCCATAATTCACGGGTCGCATTGGCGAAGAATTGTCGTTCCTGTTGCGACGTGTTCTTTAGGAGAAAATCGCGAAAGGGCTCTATAGCTAGCGGTATCGTTTCGACGAGCCCACGGAGATCTTCAAACGCGATCTCCTTGTGGCGCACTGCTTCAAATGCCTTGTTGGCCGCGGGCTGCATGATATATACGGAGAGCAGGATGGCGACCGCATTCATTGCCATGTTCGGCGGAATGTTCTGAACGCCGAGGGCATTTCGGATCAGCCCGAACACGACAACGAGCTTGACGTACGACGTGACGGTGATCGCAAGGAAGGGGATGACCGCTATCGCGCCGATCAAGGCGATCATCGCAGCGGGATCGGGCAACCCGGTGTTCATGACGAGGCGCGTGGTAGGCGCATGTCTAGGACACGCACACCTGTCCGATCGGCGATGCGCACCAACTCGCCCGCAGCGACCACCCGGCCATTAACTCGCAAACTGACATTGGTCGTAGCGTCGAAACCAAGATCTAGTACCTGGCCCACCGCGAGTTCACGAAGCTGCTTGAGCGACATGGTCAAGTGTCCGACATCCACATCGACCGGGAGGTCAATGCTGTCGAAGGTTTCGGGAGGGAGAGAGTCAGGATTGTCCATCATGTGGTCCACTGCTGAAAGGACTGAAAGGCGGCCATCCATGATCGAGGCGCGAAATCGCGAATTGCCAAAGAGGCACAGTAGAACGGTCATCGCTCCGTCACGAGCGACCGGTGAGGCGTCGAGCAAAATGACGTCGCCCGGCGCGATTGACTGTAGTTCCGCCAAAGTAAGGTTCAAACGAGCGACTCTTAGATCGAGAGAGAGGGCCAGATCGTCGAGGATTGCGGACACGACCGGCAGCGCATCGCAGCAGCAGCAGGTGATCCATTCGAGTCCGCCGGCATCGAATTCTACTAGGCCGAGGAATTTTTCTGGACCGTCCAAGCGAACAAGCCCAATGGCGTAGGGCAGCACTTCGGTGATCTCGGAAGAAGACCAGATGGGCCGCTGACCGCACCATCGTTCCACCTGAATCGCCACATTGCGTAGGACGATGTCGAACAGAATTTCCCGCAAGCCGTGGTCCAATGGCAGGGCCGTGATGTCTGGCCAGTGTGTCACCGCCATGGACGGAAGGAGAATCGGGTCGATCGCGATGCGGAGATCGTGGCCGTGTAGGCGTACCATCACGCGGCGGCAATCCGCCGGAACACGCGGTGGTGTCGAATCGGGAATGACGGCTGCCACGTTGATGCTAGCGAGGCTGAAAGCGGCCGGCAAGCGGGCTGCAAGACGCGAAATGGTGGCGGCCTCTCGTGAACTATAGCAAGGCAGATCGATCACGTGCCCCTCCATGGTGAAGAGTTCGCTCGAGCCCGCGAGACGGTCGGTTGTGCCGCCCAGGAAATGGAGCTTTGTTGACGGGTCGGGCGCCTGGCTGCTGCGTTTGTGCGACTCAAGCTCGTTACTGCCGAGACCCTTGCGGGGTGCGTCGTCGAGTGACTCACACTCTTTGAAATTCCGCTCGTTGAACGTTTGCGAGAACCGCTCATCGTCCCCAAGGTGAGGGCCCGCGGCGAGGTAGCCCGCCCCGCAGGTGGGGTGGAACAGACACTGTTTGTGACGGCCGCCAACGCAGCATCCCTACTAGCGAGTACCCGCGCATCGGATCGGCGACCAACGATGCGGACGACAGTCGTAATGGAACAGCTCAGCCCAAAACACATGCGTCGAAGATCTCTGAAATAGACAAGCTGCCTAGTGACTCGATCTTTTCGGACAAGCTGTTGATGCAAGCCGTTCGGGTTCCCCATGAAATCGCTCCAGTCATGGCGACGGATATCCCGAGATCACTCCACTCGCCGGGGAAGGGGCATCCGCTCAATGGTCGAGCTGTCGTTTACATCCAATCTACTCAACGTGGGCCAGAAGCAAATATCTTGTCGATATTGGATCATCTCCAATTCTTATGATGAGATCTGACATACATCCACCCTGAGTGGCCTTGATAGGCAGTAGCGCCCCAAAAATCGTGCCGAAGTGTTCAAAGCGACGGCAGAAGCGTTGGCCAGCATGGACCGGCACCGTTTTTCCGCGACCGCGTCGCCTAGGAGTCCACCAGATGCGCGCCTATTAGTCCACTCGGTGGGACCTCTGGGGCGTGGTGAACCAGACCGCTTGCGCCTTGCGTTTCTTGAGGTGACGCTGGGTCGATCTGATCTGCCTGAGCGGATCGATACGCCCGGACGCCGTGCAAGTTGCTGGTCGTGCTGGAGCGCCTCTGAGGTGGTCGGCGCAGTGAACGCGACGAGGAACCCGGTCGCTCTGATGCCACAGACGCGGTGGGCTTACGCGCCACGGGGGCGCGTATGCAGGTAACAGAAATCGATAGCAGCCGGATGTCCATTCGCATCGAGCCGGGCAAGCGCGGCGAGGACCGCCATGAGTTGGCGTCGCAGCAGTTGCTGGCTACTGGCGACTTTACGCGTCTCCTGTGCTTGACCAAGGCGGAGCAATGGCTGTTTGCCCGGAGCAATGCGCGCGTCATAGGCCTGACACAGAAGACGCACACATAACGCTCCACAAGAGGACAGCGCTCACAGGCCATAGCTGTAACCAGCTCGTGGGTTCGTGGCTAAAATCGCTCGGTCGCCTTGAAAACGGTGCCCAAAGACATAGCGCTTGGATTACTCGCCTCTCGACAACTTCTAAATCGGGACGCGCTCCCATTCGGCGGGCAGCGCTTCACTAAAGCGCTTTTCTACCCGCGCCGCGAGCAGTGCACTTGCCGCCTCGGCGGCGGAGGTGAGCGGCATGTGTGCGGATGACATGAGGCATGCTGTCAGATGAATTGGCGGATCGATGACGACAGGCCTCAGACCGTCGTAGCCTGGAATGTCCGAGAAATCCCCCTTGGGAACGATCCCACTTGCTACGCCGGCTTTGACCAAGGAGAGCACGCTGCAGAACGTGTCGACCTCTGCCACGCAGTTCGGTATCACTCCGGCCGCTCCAAACGCCCGGTCCAGCGCCTCGCGGATCGTATGCGGCTGCGCTGGCAGTACAAGCGGAATTGCCGCCAGCGTCTCGAGGGACACGGATGTTGCGGAATTTTCTGCGTTGGCAGGCCGGATCAGATAGAGGCGCTGGCGGAACAGCGGTTTGCGGGAAACACCAAGGGTGGGTGTGTCCTCGAAGACCATGCAAACGTCAAGCGCCTGCGATTCCATGAGCGGCCTGATGCGGAGAAAGTCACCGGTAACCAAGCTCAGCGTCACTTTAGGGAGTGCCGTCCTGCAGGCGGCCACCAAGGGGCCGGCGAGGGAGACGGCGAGCGTCGAAGACATGCCTAGCCGCACCGAACCTTCTGGCTCTCCCTCCGTGGAGCGAACGATGCCGGGCAGTCGCTCTACCCGCTGCAAGATGGAGACGGCCTCCCGATAGAAAGCCTTGCCCACTTGAGTGGGGCGAACGCCGCGTGCGCTGCGGTGCAACAGGGTGGCGCCGAGCATGGTTTCAAGGCCAGCGATCTGCTGGCTGAGGGCCGGCTGGGCCACATGAATGGTGGCCGCTGCCCGGCAGAAGCTCCCAGCATCGACGATGCTCACGAAATAGCGGAGGTGGCGTAGTTGCATGGGATAGCCTTGACAAGTTTGAAGAGACGTAGATTGCGCCTGATGCCGCTTGTGGCCGTGGCGGCATCATCTGTGTTTTCAAAGAGGCCGAAAGTGACGCCATTTTGTCTCTGATGTTGATAGGCTCCAATCGACAGCGAGCGAGCTGCTGCTTTGCGATCCGCGGCAACGTACTTCGCGAGAAGATTTGATCGGCGCACTCCAGGCGCGCGAATAAAGGGTGAAATTCTCGTTGAATGCGCCTTCCTGCCCGGCTCGTCTCGCCGCGGGGTCCTAGAACTGCTCAAAGGAAATGCCTGGCATTCAATCCCGCAGCGACAAGGAGCGGCCGGCGCTCTTCGTCTTTTATGAGGACACCGTACTCGTACGTCCTCGACTTGCGCCAATACCCCGGCAGAGTGCATCCGGTCACGAGCACACGGTTCGAACGCCGGCGGTCCAAAGCCTGTGAACGACCCTAATTCGTCTCGCATGACTATCGCTGCGCCATCGAATGCACTTGGACATCACGATGCCATGTTGTGGACTGGGACACCTGCAACCAATCTTTTTCGTGCTGCGATAAAGCACTCCGCAAGATCCAGGCCAAGTTGCGCAGCCGAAAATAGGTGCTCGTTTTTGGCGAGCGTTGTTGCCTTCCCAACAGATTGGCGGATTGTTGACATTGGGCATTTGCTTTCGCGCAAACGAACAGATCAGATGTTCAGCGGGCAAGCAATTTGCCGAGGGCCCGCCACTTACCCTTCAGATCGGTTCCAGTAAGCACCCTACGACTCGGCCCTTCTGCTTCGACTTTGGCGCCGTACTCGTCGGTAGGGCGAAATGGCCAAGATTGCGCGGTAGGGCTAGGAGCGGAACCTTTCCCTCGCGCGAAGGAGACTCTGACGCTGGTTCGTCGCGACCTTCCGCAGACCGATGACCGCTGCGATCTGGAGCGGCCTGAGCGGCGATCAACGGGTTCTATTTGGTCTTGCCGCAGGCTTGCCGCAGGCTTGCCGCGCATGCCGGATCGAGCGGAAAATGGGCGACGGGACATGTCCGGGAAAACTCGGTCAGATTGCTGAGCGGATTCAGCCCGAACGATATGCTGAGTATGTCGCAGACAAATCAACAGCTGCCTGGCGCCGCCAGCCACCGCCGGCGGCTCAAGAAAGGCGACAAGCGGCCATCCCGGTCCAGGTTATCTGGGAGAGGTTGACGCGATGCCAGCCCGGCGCGGATCGCTTTTGCCGCGCTGATGATTCCCGGCGTGATGCAATCACTCGCGCCCAGCTTCAATTTGCCTCACCCAGCGGACCAGGAGGGCTTGGTCGCGCTAGTCCTATGCTTGGCGACCCCGATGAGCGCAACTTAGTCCTGATGGATATCGGACCGGGCTTGGCAGGACTCGAGCCGATCTCCAGGAGCATCTCGTCCTACTTGCCGAGGGACTTGAGCAGCCCTGGGATCGCGCCTCCGCCGTCCGAGCCTTCGGAACAGGTGTGGGGGGTGCGTTCCGTCTCCAGCCGCGTCTCGTCGCCCTTGCCGAGGGACTTGAGACTGGGGAGCGCGCCTCGGCCTTGGAGGCCTCGGTCTTGTCAAATTTCGCCGAGGGGCTTGATCAAGAGCATCGCGCCTCGCCCTCCAAGGCCTCGGCACAGGCGTGGGAGGGCTTGCGCTGGATCGCCAGGAACGGCTTGTCAAGCTCGCCAAGGGGCTTGAGGACCAAGAGCATCGCGCCTGGGCCCTCCGAGGCGGCCTCGGCACAGGCGTGGGAGGGGTTGCGCCGTATCTCCAAGAGCTTCTTTTCAAGCTCGCCGAGGGGTTTGCGTCAAGGCATCGCGGCACGGCTTTATCTGGCCTCGGAGCCGGCGTGGGCGGGACTTGCGCGGAAACCTCAGCGCGGTCTCATCCGCCTCGCGGAGGGACTCGACCAGCCTGCACATCGCGTCGCGGCGCTACGCGGGCTTCCGGGACGGGCTGGCAGGGCTTGAGCCGGACCTCCAGAACCGTCTCGTCCACCTTGCCGATGGCATTGAGGACGCTCATCGCGCCGATGCTCTCGTCGCCCTCGCGGGAGGCGTGGCGGAGCTTACGCTCGAGCTATAATGGCGCATCGCTGCCCTTGCCGACGGCCTCGCCCGGCCGGAGCATCGGGCTCACGGCTTGGCAGCATTGTTGCCTAGGCGGTAAGCGAGATTACGGCTTACCGACGTCTTCAACAGTGCGTGGAATGAGTTGAAAGCCGATCGCAGCTGGATCAGACTACCGGCGACACGTGGACCCTATCGATACTTGTTGCGGGGTTTTTTCGTTGTCCTTCGTCCCGTTGGCTCAACGGCCGCCAGCATTGGTCTCGCTTGCTTCAGTCTCTGGCATGATCTCTCAACGTCATTGCGATCGATGCCAACCGCCAGGACAGCGCAGGCGAAAATCGAGCACCGAATCGCTTTCCGGGATTTCGCGGAATCGCGATCCGCCAATCACGGACAACGAATGGCCGCTCCACATCCGATGCAGGTTCACCGAGAGATTATTATCTTGCTCCCCGCCCTTGTTCCGCACCTGGGCAAAATCCTCCAATTCCAAATCCGCTGCGCGCTTCTCCTCCAGGGTGGCGTCGGTGCGCAAGGCTCGAATGAGATCCTCGAATTTGCTTACCTCGCGCCACGCCTCACGTGCCGCACTGTATGCCTCCTCACGTGCCTGCCGAGCCAGGTCGGCTTTTGCCCTAGCCTGTTCGAGGCGCTTTTGCAGCAGCTGCTCGTGCTCACGCAGCGAGATCATCTCCGCGTTCACCTCTTCGAGGTCAATGAGAGCGGCGGCTTCCCCGATTAATGGACCATATAGCGCGGCTTCGCGACGGGTAAGATCTTCGCGCCATCCGTGAAGATCGGTCAAGGCGGTTGCGACAGCCGAGACAGCATTGTCGAGAGTGGTGTGCGTCAAGCGCAGCGCATCTTCGCCCCGGCGGCGCCGCATTGTCTTCAATTCGAGAAGGCGATCTACGGCTCCGGGAATCATGCCAGACACACGGCAAGCTCATCGAGCATTGCGTCGAAGCCGATCTGCTCCTTTGTCGACTGCCGCAAGAAGGTCCGTATGCGATCTATCCTTGCGATCGCTGCATCGGCGAGCGGTTCGGCTCCTTCCCTGTACTCGCCGACGTGTACCAACAGTTCTACCTCATGGTATTTGGCCATCAGCTCCCGTAGCCTGCCCGCCAACCGCTCATGTTCCGACGACACGATAGCGCTCATGACGCGGCTGACACTCGCCAGAACGTCGATAGCGGGATACTGGTTCGACATCGCCAGGGCGCGTGAGAGCACGATATGACCATCAAGGACGGATCGGGTTTCATCGGCCACCGGTTCGGCCATGTCATCGCCCTCCACGAGCACGGTGTAGAAGGCCGTTATGGACCCCCGATGGCTGTTCCCAGCGCGTTCCATAAGCCGCGGCAGGGAGGCGAAAACTGATGGCGGGAAGCCACGCCGTGTCGGCGGCTCACCGGCCGCGAGACCAATCTCCCTTAGCGCACGCGCGAAACGGGTCACCGAATCCATGACAAGGAGCACACGCTGTCCTTGGTCGCGGTACCATTCGGCGATCGTCGTGGCGACATAGGCCGCCTTGGCCCGCTCCGTTGCGGGGCGGTCGGAACTGGCAACGACCAAAACTACTCGTGATCGCGCTTTTGCGCCGACACTGTGTTGGATCAACTCCTGCACCTCCCGGCCGCGCTCGCCGATCATAGCTATCACGATCACGTCGACCGCTGCGCCACGCACCAGCATCGACATCAGGGTACTCTTGCCCCCGCCTGCAGCGGCAAAAATGCCCATGCGCTGTCCCTCGCCGCACGTTAGGAGACCATCGATCGCCCGTATGCCCACAGGAAGAGTCTTGTCGATGATAGGACGGGTTAAGGGATCCGGTGCGTCCCTGTAGACAGGCATGCGGGCTTCCGGAAGCAAGGGCCCCTTGGTGGATGCGTCCAAAGGTCGCCCGAAACCGTCGAGTACGCGCCCGAGCAGGTTCCAGCCGGTCGGAACCATGAGGGGCTTTCCCGTTGGGATCACTTCAGTGAGCGTGGAGAGGCCCTGCATTTCCCCGAGCGGTGTCAGAATGGCGACATCGCACTGCACGCCGACGACTTCCGCCGACAGTTCGAAGTCGTTCTCCGGATTGCGGAGAGTGCAAAGGTCGCCAATGCGGGCGCCCGGCACCATGGCACGGATTACCGTTCCGACGATGTGGAGGACACGTCCGCGGACGCGCATTGTCGACGCCTGTGCAACTGCTCTTCTTGCGCGCTGGAAGAAACGATCGATGTTCTCGTGCTCGGGGGGAATAACGGCGTTCGTCGGCTCGGCTGGCTCGGACATCACTTAGGCTTTTGGAACGTTGCAATTGTCTGGCTTTGCAGAGACTGATAGGCCGCTACGCAGGCCACTTTCAATCGCGGCAAGCTGGCTCTCGATCGTGGCGTCGACCAGTCCGGCATCGGTCTCGAGAATGCATCCGGCATCATTTACGCGCGCGTCGCCAATCAGGTCGACGACGGTGCGCGATGTCGCCGTCGGGAGGATATCGTCCAACCGGTTGCGGACTTCCTCGAGGAGCGACGGTGCCACGCGTAGCCGGACGAGGGAGCTGTGGCCCGCGAATTTCAGACCGCGCAAAGCGATCTGCACCGCCGCCTCCACCGGCTCGACGGTGTCGATGATCCGGCGCGCGATCTGCAGACCCATTTCTATGATCTGCTCCTCATGTTGCGCCATAATCCGCAGAGACTCCGTAGCGATCGCGGTCAAGCGGGCATCGATCGCCGCTTGTGCTGCAGTCATTCCAGCCTGTTTGGCCCTCGCCTCGATCGCTCGGGCGGATGCGCGCGCGGCATCGATGAGCGCACGGGCTTCGCGCCGTGACTGCGTAAGCACTTGCTCGGCATCCACCAGTGCCTGTGCGCTCCCGGCCGACAAGATTCGCCCAGGGCCGAGGATACCGGCCGATGCAGGTGTCAGTTGAACCAGCGCGACCATGTCGGCATCCTCTTACGGACCAGGCGCCGCATCGCATGAAATGCGTCCTCGCCAGCACTGTCGTCACGACAGTTCTCAACCGCCGTCGCCCAGATTGGCGCGGGACGGCGCAAGCCTAGCCGAGTCCGCAGCATTTGCGGAATGTCACCAATCGCCAGACCGAACATCGCCGCGCCGCATTGAACCAAAGCGCTGGGCGCGGGCGGAATGTCAGAAGCACCGAGCGCCGACATCAGTTTGGTAGTCGGTCGCGGTAGAAGTGCGGCTTGCGAAGCGAATGTGACGGCTTCTTCACCGAGGGCCGCGCGAGCCGCTGCGATATCGGTCGTCCGAAGAAGTCCTGTAAGGCCGGATGCACCCACCCAGGCGCCGGCCAGGCGCATGAGGCGCACGGCGTCCGGCGCGGGGAGGAACGCGAGCCGGCTTCGTCGCGCCGCACCGGCGAAAATGATGGCGGACGGTTCATCACTTTGCCCACGAAGGAGCCAGCCTCCAAGCTTAATACGAGTGAACGGGTCCGTCTGGACCTTGTCCAGGGGCATCCATTCGGGCCAACCATGCGCCATTGTGAAATCGAGATCAGCGGCAGGATCGGCAATGCAGCACATCACGGCTCTCGCCCACGGTGCTTCAAGCCATTCATCCGATACTGCTGCTGTTCCGCGGATCACTGATGAATTGTTCAATTTCGGTTAATCTCATTGAGCCGCTATGGCGGAGGTCTGACGGAGGCGACGCCATAACAGGAACCCGAGGACGCCATTGCCGATCAGCAATACCGCTATGCCGCATACAAGCCCGATCACCAGATGGGCTGTGCCGCTGTCTTCTGTCGTGACGACGGCTGTTCTATCGACGGAACGCAATAATGGCTTATTCTGGCTCGCCTGTACGAGCACGACGGAGACTCTTTCATAGGATAGGGCTTCCAAGCTGTTTGCGACGAGCTCCTTGATTTTCGGTACCATCTGATCGACGGTAGTGCCGGGTGCGTAACGGACAAGGACGGCAGCGCTCGACGGCAAGGACTGGTGTCGACCATCACTCGTCTCTTCGGGTGACAACACCACATGGACCCGGGCATTGAGCACGCCATCGAAGACTGACAGGGTCCGCGACAGCTCCTGTGTGATGCCATAAATGTAGCGCACGCGCTCTTCTGTCGGTGATGAGATCATGCCTTCTTTCTTGAAAAGACTACCCATATCGGCGTAGAGGTCGTGAGGCAGTCCGGCGCCGTTCAACAGTTCCATTGCAGTGGGAACATCCTTAATATCTACCGACAATGAGGCGTTGCCGCTGTCGTCCGTGCTTTTTTCGGCATAGATGCCTTGCCTCATGAGCAGTGCGAGCATTTCGTTCGCTTCGTGCGCCGGAAGATTGCGGTACAGCTCGAGCTTCGATCCGCAGCTCCCCAGCGTCAACAACAAGAGAAATGTCGCCAGCCACTTAAGTACGAATGTCACACCCGTCCACCAGCGTAGATCATTGGTTTTTCAGGAAAGTATCCAGGCTTTGCGTGGCCTTGCCGACCACCTTGGCCAGTAGGTCACACTGTAGGGACAAAGCTGAGATCGCGAGCTGTGCATTCAGCCAATCGCCTGAGTGGATTCCTTCCATACCCGCTGTGCTATGAGCGGCTTCGATGGCGTGGGTAAAGCTGGCGCTTAGCTTCTCCATGCTGCTGAGGATGGCGTCTCCCGGTGTGCGGGCGACGCCAGATCCGCGCGCCACCTCGGTCGATTGGTCGATTGCACCGGTCGCTGACCTGTCGTGCTGCGGCGGCAATTCGGGCCGATTGAATTCGGCGCGAAAGGCGTCCAGGGATTCAGTCGATGTTTCCGACACAAATGCAGTGTCCGTTGGCAAAACGGACGTCAGCGCCGCTGGGCTGATGCTGTTCACGTTCATCAAATGTCCCTCTCCACAGCATGTCCGATCGAGTTCTTGCCGATAGCGGCAACGAGTCCATCGACATCGGGATTTCCAACCGTAACCCGCCTGAGCACGGCATCGCACTCGCTGAGCCGTCCGGAAAGATGGAGAGCCAGCGCGCTGAACGCCAACCCATATGCGTCGTTGGTTTCCGAAAGCGGACGGAGCTGCTCAAGCGCTGCCTCGATATTTCCTACCGTCAGATCCGCAATGGCGTAAGCGATAACGGACTCCCTGCTGCCCGGCGCAAGAGCGTCAAGTCCTTTCGCAATCCGCCTGGCCCGCACTACGTCGTTCGAAATGCAAGCCAAGAATGCCGCTTCGGCAAGATTGCGCCGAAAGCCGACCCCAATTTCAGTGCGACTCTCAGATGGCACAGAGGTACACGAACGAGACATCGTATATCGAATTTCCCTTCTCTGGCCAAGTCGCGCGTCATCTTCGGGTGACCATGCCATCTGCTACGGACCGATTCTAACGCGCCTACAGCTTCTTCAAATCGCTCCCGCAACGACCGGCATTCCGTTTCATCCTCAATTTGCACCCAGGACGGCTAATCCACACGCCGGCAGCCACATCAATAAAGGATTTTGCCGACCGGTTGGCACGCAGGAAGACATCATATTTCTCACTGCAATGTTATTCAATAGAGTGCCAGGCGCAAATATAAAGACGATATGCGTCCATACTTTCTGCATATGCGCACTGAACGGGAGAGCATATTCGTCGTCCACATCTCAGCTGGTCGCTTCAATGCCATCATGCCTGCCGATGTATACATATCCATACGATATTGGTCGTTCTGTTTCATTTTGGGTATTGGATCAATAATCCGTGGGCCTATGGCGGTTCAAGGGCCTGGGAACTGGGGCGCAGACGCCATCAAGCCGAATGTGGGCAAGGCTCTCGGCTTGTGGAAGAAGGAAAAGCGAGGGTGGCACCAGCGTCGGCAGACGATGTCCTGTTAGTGGCTTTGGAGTGCTTGTTGAAGAATTCAGATCGTCCTTGCGCCTCGCCCGCGGCTGTAAAGCGCATTGAGCTCACGGTCGACAGAGTCGGGATCGTCTTGGAGGCGACAGGCGTACGATCAGTGCGATTAACCAGCAGGATTGCAAAGACAGTGCCGGACAATGAACTGGAGATCCGTGAATTGCTCGGAGAGAACCTGCTCTTCCGTGTCTCTGTCCAGGTGGCGCTCTGTGCCGATCAAGGCGGTGCTCTGCTGCTTTGGGCTGACATTGATCACGTCGATGGCGATCGGGCGGTTATAAGGGAACAAATGGTGTCATTCTGCAATGCGGCGATCTATTGGAATGGAATTTGCCGCCGCCATCGCAGCATCAACCAGTCGCTGCTCTCCAACGATCAAAACTTTGCGCGCGGGCCCGATGTCAGTTGCCACAACGCTTGCGATTCCGCGCGTGGACGTATGGATGGCAAAGATCTCGATGGGACGATGATGAGTTCGCGGCAAACGATCGCGCAGGTGGAGAGCTTCTTGAGAAAAGGTCGGGAACAACTCGACCGGCAAGCTGAGCTCTTGGGCGACTATGCCATGACCGGCGATGCCATTTCCGCATTTGTTGAGGCTCAAGACGAGAGTTTTCAGCAAGCTTACACATGTGAGCGGCAGGCGGTTCTGAGCGATCGCATGACCCTCACGTCCAATCAGCAGCCAGTACGTGCGCCGCGCGTCAAACCAGTACGGCAGTGGGTCTAAGGCGGTTATGAAGGAGGTAGAGGAGTTAGTGAGGGGCGGTGGAGAAGTGGACACTAATGAGGCTAGACGACTGGCGCGGCTTACCGAAAAGATCATCGCAGGGCGTACGGATTTGGCAGCTGTCATTGGGATCACGGATGACGAACTCGAGGCAGTCTACGCGCTCGGCCATCGCTTCTATTCTTCTGGTAGAAATGGCGAGGCGCTGATCTTCTTTCGTTTTCTATGCATGCACCGGTACACGGACCCGAGATTTTGGTTCGGATTCGGTGCTGCGAGTCAAATGTCCGGCGATTCAGCAAATGCCCTGCGTGCGTATGGATTGGCTGCGCTGCTGAACAAGGAGGATCCGCAGATCCCGCTTTGCGCTGCGAAATGCCTCATCAAGCTCAATCAGCGGGCGGCTGCTGTGAGCGCGCTTGAGAGCGTATTGGAGCTTAGCGGTGGAAAGCCGGAGCATAAGGCTTTCGCTCAGCGCGCGTCGCTGATGCTGCGCCAGCTCAGGTCCGAAGCAGCGCGTAAAGGAGCCTGCGATGCATAAAATGAGCATAACGGAACCAATCGGTGGAATGCGACTTAAAACCAGCGTGCTAACTCAGATCGACGCACCCACCCACAATTTTTCGGTTGGTTTCAGCAAATCGGGCGCTGAACTTGCGCTGCCGCCGGTGTTTGTCGGTGCTCCGGCGTCGCATGCGGCGCCAATGCTGCCCCCACCACGGGCCTTTGATGCGATGGAAGTAGCCGCGAAGTTTCTAGCCCTCAAGATGAAGATGGCCGACGCCCAGACTGCCGCGGGTATGGAGGATGTGCGGCACCGAGGTGAACTGCAGCGGCAGCAGAACGAGAAAATCGCCCGAAAGATCACTGACGCGGCGGAGAAGCTGAGGGAAGCGAAGAAGAGTTCGACCGCCATGAGGATATTTGGATGGATTGCGGTCGCGCTGTCGGTGGTAGTGGCCGTGGTCACCGGCGGGATTTTCGCCTTGTCGGCTGCAGCAGTGGCAGTGACCGTGGGGACCCTGACCGAGACGGGGGTCATCGAAAAGATGACGCAGGCCATTGCGAAGAGCCTGATCGAAGACCTGGGGATGGCGCAGGGTCAGGCCGAGATTTGGGCCACTGTCATTACGGGTTTCATCGTCCTTGCTTCTTCGCTGGCAAGCTTGGGTGCCGGTGCCGTGTCTGGTGGGTGGAATGCGGTGACGAGCATTGCCACGAAGATCACAAGCCGGGGCGATAAGGTGGCGAAGATTGCTATGGCAAGTCAGCGCCTTGCGACAGCGGCTCGGGCGGGCGAAGGTACTGCTTCGTTAGCCGAGTTCTTCGCAGGGGCCGCGAGCGGAATCATCAAGAAGCAGGCGACGGACGTCCGGGCGGAGACGCTGGATATCAGGAAATTCCTCACCAAGCTGGCCCAACTTCAAGAGGACGAAATGGCGCGCATCCAGGAATTGGTCCTCGGCATCAAGACCATGATGCAAAGAGTTGTCGATGCCATCGAGGAGCAGAGTCGGTCCGCGTCAGCCGTCATACGGCATATCGGCTGACGAGCGATCATAGCTGTCCAGGCCCTACCAAAACGCTAGGAGAGTATGCATGCTACACACTGTCGTACAAGCAAACGACATTCGCGGCCCTCGTCTGCCGGGCCGCGATTTGGATGAACATTGGCCCTTTTTGCCTATGTTCGCGACGTCTAATGGCATGGGCGTGAGGTACGGCGAACTGATAACAACACCAGCCGACCTCTTCAAGTTGGCATCGGCCGGTTCGCCAACGCTGGAAGACATCGTCGTCCAAAACAATGGTGCCGAAACCGCTCTGGGAGCACGGCTCGCCTCAGTCGATATATATGCAGTTGGTGCGTTGCTGCACAGCCTCAGTCTGAAGTTCCGGGAATTTGCAAGACTGGACCGGCAGGCCGCGCGTGACTGCGATATTGCGGCACAGGAAGCTGCTGCCAAGGCGCTTCGCGCTTCTGGAATATGTGAGCTGGTCGGCACGCTCCTAACCTCCGCCTTCGCGATAGCCGGTGCGGGCGTCAGTATTATGGGCGCGAGTAAAGCACAGACTCGCTTCGATGCGAAGCTCAGCGGTTTGAACGAAACGGGTTTTCGGGCTCATACGAAGCTGGCCGCAGAGCCATCTCCGAAGGCTAGCCAGCCGCCCCCCGTTGACCAGAACAGGATCTACAGAGCGCTTCGCGCTTCTGGGATACGTGAGCTGGTCGGCACGTTCCTAACCTCCGCCTTCGCGATAGCCGGTGCGCGCGTCAGCACTAAGGGCGCGAGCAAAGCACAGACTCGCCTCGATGCGAAGCTCAGCGGTTCGAAGGAAACGAGTTTCCGGGCTGACCTGCAGCAGCCTGAAGCGAAGCTGGTCCCAGAGCGATCCCCGGAAGCTAGCCAGCCGCCCCCCGTTGACCTGACTAGGATCTACAGAGCGCAGCAAGTCGCCCACGAGACGACCATGATCTGGAGCGGCCTCGCCACGGGCATGACCGAGGTCGGTAAGATCCCAGGTGCCGCCCTCAAAATGGGGGCAACCAGTGAGCAGGAGAAAAAGGCAAAGGTGGAAGCGGAGGGTACCAAGATGCGCTCTCGCGCCGACGACGAGAGTGAATTCAAATCAGCCTATGAAAAGATGATCCAGGACGTTCTGGACAAGCTTTCCGAGATGAGACGCGCGGACGCTGACACGAGGAGCAAGATCGTCAACATGGGGTGAGAGCAGGAACAAGTTAATCTGCGCAGGAAAGGCCAGTGGCAATGTCAAACGTGATACCCCCAAATCAACTTTCTCGCGATGCGTCCAATATCCCCCGGGCCGGGGGCGACTTGAGCGCGTTGGCACTGCTAATTCAGTTAGGGCGGTATAATCTTCTTGAGGATCAAGTTAAAGATGAATTCGAAGAAATGCAGAAGCGGACCGATTGGCTAAAGACCGCGAACTCCGCTCTGGCCGCGCTACGCGCCAACCGGCCTGACGACAAGGGAGTACGGTCGTATGGCGAGTTTGTGGACGCGCACGGCGAGACCCAAAATACCCATCAGTGGATGCTCGCGAACGGCATCGCTATCGAGCAGAAAGCATCCGATACCTCCGGTGTTCAGTCGGACTTCGATGCCGCTATCTCCAACCTGAAGGCGAGCATCGATACCGCAAATAGCGATTCGCACATGGCGCTGATTCGCCTGCAGTCGCTGATGGACAAGTTAAATCAGTGTGTTGAACTCGCGACCAACCTGTTGTCCAAGGATGGCAAAACCAAGGAGAATATTATCGGAAACACCAGGTAAGTATTCGCGGCCTAGCGATCAACTCTGATTCTAGAATATGTAGTTTGTGAATTTAATGGGTGAACGGATGGCCATCGCAGGCAGGAACACTGCATTGATTTGCTTCCCTTGGTTACTGTTGCTTCTAGAGGGGTGCTCCGGCAGTGGTGCGATTGCCGAGCGCGGGGTTTTGCTGAACGCACCGTCCTTCGTCCCGTCTGACTCCGCGGTTTTGGGAGAACGTCGCGGACCGCAGACTAACGGCTTTGAAGTGCTGGGGCAGAGGCAAGCGCGGCCAGTGGCAGCCACAGGGGAACGGAAGCTGCCGGTGGTGTCGGATAGCAGGCGGGTGAGCCTTGACTTTGCGAATGACGACATTCGCCAGGTGGTGCAGGATATCGTAGGTGATGTGATGAGAATGCCCGTTGTCATCGATCCCGGCGTTGGAGGGAAAATGACCCTTCATACAGCACGGCAGGTGCCCGTGAGTGAGGTGCCGCGGCTTCTGGACAAAGCCCTTGCGCCGCACGGCTATGGACTGGCTGCGGGTGATCAAGGAGTGCGGGTGGGGCGCTTGGCTGACCTCCCGGGCGGCATGCAGAGCAGCGTTCAAATCATTCCGGTGCGGTATGTTGATCCGGCTGAGGTCATCGGGGTAATCCGACCGAACTTGCAGAACGGTGTTCATCTCACGCTGGCGCCCGGAGGAAGAGGCATTGTTGTCAGTGGTCCGCCAGGATCCGTGAGTTCTGTGCGGGAACTGGTCGACCTCTTTGATACCGAAGCCATGCTTCACAAATCATTCGCGCTGTATACGCTGTCTCAAGCGAGCCCCGCCGATATTGAGCGAGAACTCAATTTGTTGTTTACGCAAAATGGCCAAGAGAGAGGGCTTGTCCAATTTGCGGCGCTAGAGCGACTGAATGGTATCCTTGTTGTGGCAGAAGATCCTGCAGCTCTCAAGCAAGTCCGCCAGGCGATCGCAAGACTGGATAGTGCGTCGGAGGCGTCGGCAAACATTCACGTGCGTCCACTGCTCTACCGGCGGGCTTCGGAAGCGGCGCATGTGCTGGCGCAAACGTTCGGCGCTGAGGCGCCCAGTGCTGTCCCGCCTGCACAGCCCGCGGGAATGTTCGGCAACCTCTCGCTGGGAAGCGGCGTATCCAATCGAGCCAGCCTGCCGGTCAATGTGCCAGGTCTGACGGCCGAAACGCCAGATGCGACCGTCTCAAGGTCGCACCCAGTGGACCAAACGGAAATGTCGGCGAACCGTCTTGGCCTCTCGGCGCCGGTGCGGATCCAGGAGGACCCAGGACAGAACGCGCTCGTAGTGCTCGCAGCACCGCACGACTACAAGATCGTGGAGGCCGCGATCCTTCAACTCGATGTCAAGCCTCGACAGGTTCTCATCCAAGCTATCGTCGCCGAGGTGCGGCTGAACAATGGTCTGCGCTACGGCGTGGACTATCTTCTCTCCACCAAGAGCTTGGGAGCAGTTCCAAATGGTCTGTCGTATGTGTTCCCCAACACGGACGTCAACATTGTGTTACATGGGCTGAGCGCACTTGGGGAGGTCGAGGTTGTATCCGCGCCGCGCATTCTTGCGGTCAACAATCAAACCGCCACGATCCAGGTGGGCGATCAGATCCCGATCCTCGGCCGATCATCGCAATCTATCGCAAGCGGAAACTCACCCATCATGAGCGATGTCGAGATGCGCGACACAGGGGTGATCTTGGCTGTTACGCCCAGAATTGGTGCCGGTGGTAGTATAACACTCGACACGTTTCAGGAGGTCAGCACCGGCAACAGGAACACGCTTACCAATGTTCAATCACCGGTGATTTCGTTGCGCCGCCTCCGGAGTACCGTATCGATGCGAAACGGCGACACGATCGCTATCGGCGGATTGATGCAAGATAGCACCAACCAAGCCAATTCCGGGGTCCCTGTGCTGAAGGACATTCCGCTTTTAGGGGGACTGTTCCGCAGCACGGAATACGGCAAGGAACGGACTGAGCTCTTGATATTGCTCAACGCCCGCGTGGTTGACAGTGACGCCGACGCAAGAGCGCTGACGCAGGAGCTGCGTGAAAAGTTCGAGTCGCTGGCCCCCGACCTGGGCCGCCGGCTAACGCCGTCAGCTCAGCCGCAACGGCCGGTCCCAAGGCGACGGTGAAATGGGAGCAGCAGTGCTCTGATGATGTGGACCAGCAGCAGGGACGAACTCGTCGCCAACAGACGCTATGGGAGGCAAAGCTCCGCGTCCTCTCGACGGAAACCCGCGCGTCACTATGACGGGTATCGGTCGACTTGGCAGCGCGTACAGTTGGCAAGCCAGAGTCGTCAGCGGCGCGGAGGACACAGGTGGGTCCAGCGGTCCTGCCTCTGGAGAGGCTGGCCCACGGTCCAATTCGCCCATGGATCGGACGCGCTCGGAGCTTGAACATCCAGAGGGTGGGCGCGTCCGCACCAGTGATTTCCTGCACGACGCGTCTCCGTCGACTGTGAACAATCTTGATCGCTGAGTGGCAAGCTGCTTCGGCCGGTTCAGGAACGCGGCGATCAAGAGCCACAAAAACGCCTTCAGCCACCTGAGCAGGAGGGAGAAGTTGTAACCGGCTACGGCCAGGATGGCGTTGATCGCATCGCCTTGGGTGTGAGCGAGGTAATTGCGGCCCATTCTGTGTTCGTTCTTGATGTGGCCGATCACCGGCTCGACGGCCGATCGCCGCCGCATCTGGCGCTTGATGGCCGGTGTCACGCGGCGCTTTTGACCAGCGGTGGAGACCCTGAACTTATGGCTTTGCGGCGCGTTGTGGCCGCGATAACCGGCGTCGGCGAGAACGCGGCTGATCTCGTTGCCGATGGTCTTTTCCATGTCAGGGATGATCGCTGCGAGCGTGTGGCCGTCATAGGGATTGCCGGGCAGCGCTTTTGCAAGCAGGGCGAACTGGCCACCCTTTGAGCGCTTCAGCGTGGTGGCCACCGACACCTCCCCCCGAACTCGTAGGGCGCCTGAGCGCCCTCGCCGATGCATTCCACCTCGTGCGCATGCAGGCTGTAGATTTTGCGGCCGCGCTGGCGCTGACGCTGCTCGAGAACGGTGGAGGCCTGGTAGAGCGACCGTTTGAAGAGCGCGCCCAGTTCCGCATCGCCGGCGATCTGGCGGGAGATGTCGCGAATGGTCCGGCCGAGATAGGTCTTGAGCCTGCGCAGCGCCTTGCTGGCC
>NZ_RZSW01001100.1:0-772 GCF_003997375.1 Mesorhizobium sp. M5C.F.Ca.IN.020.29.1.1
CTCCAAGGGGCTGACAGGCGGCGCGATCCCGCTTGCCGCGACACTTGCGACCGAAGCCATCTTCCGGTCTCATTATTCGCAGGACCGGACGAAGACGTTCTTTCATTCGAGTTCCTACACCGCCAACCCGATCGCCTGTGCCGCCGCTCTGGCCAATGTCGAGATCTGGCGTGATGAAGCTGTTTCGGCACGGGTAGCGGCATTGAGCGAAATGCAAACCGCCAGCTTGCGACGCTTCCGCGATAAAAGCTGCTTCACCAACTGCCGCGTGACGGGAACGATCGCGGCGCTCGACCTCCGAACAGATTCGGCAGGTTATCTCGCCGAGATTGGTCCGAAACTCCGCTCCTTCTTCCTCGACCGCGACCTGCTGGTCCGGCCGCTCGGCAATGTCCTCTATCTTCTGCCGTCCTATTGCATCACCAATGACGAACTGGATCGGCTCTACGATGCCATCGAGGAGGCCGGAGAAATTTTCGGGTCGAAATCATGAGCAGATCGTCGCGCATTATCGGGTTTGGCCATCATGCGTCGGGACGCAAAGTGGCGAATGTCGAGATCGAGAGCAATCTCGGACTCGAATCTGGCTGGATCGAGAGGCGTACCGGCATACGATCGCGCTTCGGGGCAACGGACGAAGACACGCTGTCGGGCCTTGCCGCGCAAGCCGGCGACATGGCGCTGGCGAACGCTGGTATCGATCGCGGCGATATCGGTCTGCTGTTGCTTGCCACCTCGACGCCCGATCACCTCCTGCCGCCCAGCGCGCCGC
>NZ_RZSW01001101.1:0-766 GCF_003997375.1 Mesorhizobium sp. M5C.F.Ca.IN.020.29.1.1
GGTCCAGCTCGTTGCCGGCGATGACGAACATCTGCGCGATCGTCGCCAGGGCGATCGGGATCGCCAAATTGAGCATCAGGCTGAAGCCGAAATAGCTGATGGCGCGCGGGTTGAGCCAGGCGATCGCCAGCAGCACCAGTACCAGCGACAATGCCGGCAGCAAGCCGCGCAGCAGGCGCGCCCGCGCCAGCCTGTCACGCTCGGAGGAACCTTTGAGGCCGGTCTCGATGGGTGCTGCCGTCATCTCAGGCAGCGTCGCCGAACGAGGACTGGATGATCTTTTTCTCCGTCAGCTCGTCGCGACGAAGGTTGGCGACAATCCGGCCGTTCTTGAAGACGTAGATTTGGTGGCAATTGTCGAGCTCTTCGGTTTCCGTGGTGTACCAGAGGAAGGTGCGGCCGCGGCCGGCCTCTTCGCGCACGAGGTCGTAGACCTCGAGCTTGGTGCCGATATCGACGCCGCGCATCGGGTCATCCATCAGCACAATCTTTGCGTCGGAACCGAGCGCCCGGGCAAACAGGGCCTTCTGCTGGTTGCCGCCGGACAGCGAGAAGATGTTATTGTTCATGTCGGGGGTGCGGATGCCGATTTTCTTTTGCCAAAAGTCGGCGAGTTCGGCTTCGCGCTGCGGCGAGATCAGCAGGCCGTTGCGCAATCGCTTCAGCGAGCGGATGCCGATGTTTTGCGCAATCGACCATTGCGGGAAAATCCCGTCCGACTGCCGGTCCCCGGCCACCAGGGCCACCGGCGCGGTGACCTCGATGC
>NZ_RZSW01001102.1:0-764 GCF_003997375.1 Mesorhizobium sp. M5C.F.Ca.IN.020.29.1.1
GCCTGATACTGGTCCGCCTCTCTTATCGGAACCAGCCGCAAACGAAATCATGATCCGACATATCGTCTTCTTCACTGCCGCCAGCAGCAGCAATCTCGAGCCGATCCTGGACGGGCTTGCACTGCTGACAAAGATCCCGCACGCACGCCGGCTCGAAGTCGCGCAGAATCGCAAGAGCGATCCCGCCAGCAAGGAAGTCGACGTCATCGTCTACGGCGAATTCGGCACCGATGCCGAGCTCGCTGCCTATAAGGCGCATCCGCTATATCAGGAGTCTATCAAGCGAGTGCGGCCGCTGCGCGAATTGCGGTTTGCGGCCGACTATGAGATCGCGACGGCAAGCACGTCGGCGGTCGGGAGCGTAGGCCAGTAAGCACGATGCGGGGCTGTCCCGCCTCGGCCGCCACGCCGCGATAGACTGCGTCTCCGCTCGCGCGACATCGAGCCCGCGTAACGCCTCGAGCAGCGGTTCGCGGTGGCCGCCATGCTCATCGCGGAGAGCCTCGAAGATCGTGTTCGTCGTCGTCGCAGGCGGTTCGAGCACATGGCACCCGGAGGCTCTCATCTGCTGCGCGCTTCGCCCTGCGGACAGCAGACAACGAAGCCTCCGCGGCCACGAAAATCTCTCGACGGCGGCTCGATACCGGGGCCGGTGCGCCATTTTTGGGACGTGATCCGTGCAGGTGCCTGGCGTGGATCATGCCATCTGTCTCCTGACAGCATCGTTGCGATCGTCCTCTTTCAGCCGGCCGCGCCTCCCGACC
>NZ_RZSW01001103.1:0-758 GCF_003997375.1 Mesorhizobium sp. M5C.F.Ca.IN.020.29.1.1
GGCTTGGTTGCGGTTGCCCAACGCAGAGCGGATCGCATCGATCAGAATATCGTCGTCGAAAGGTTTTTCGATGAAATCGGCGGCACCTTCCTTCATCGCCTGAACAGCCAGCGCCACATCGGCATGACCCGTCATGACAATGACTGGAAGCGTATGTCCGCGGGTCCGGAGCTGTCGCAGGAACTCGATCCCGTCAATGCCGGGCATGCGCACGTCCGTCACGATACAGCCGTCGAGATTGCCCGTCGCTGTGGCCAGAAAAACCGACGCCGATTCGTATAGGCGTACAGCGAAATCAGACGTCGCCAGAAGAAAACCAAGCGACTTGCGAACGTCGACGTCGTCGTCGACCACATGCACAAGATCGTTACCGGCCATTGGCGACTTCTTCCTTCTGCACGATGCGCAGGGTGAACCGGAAAGCGGTTCCTCCAGCCGGCATTGGCTCGGCCCAGATGTGACCACCGTGCGATTCGACGATAGTGCGGCAAATGGAGAGGCCAACGCCCATGCCCTGCTTCTTGGTGGTGACAAACGGCTGGAAAAGCTGGGCGGAGACGTCCGGCCCGAGACCAGTGCCTGTGTCAATCACGCTTACCTCAGCCATGCCGTCATCACGAGCCACGGTTGTGATTTGCAACTCACGGCGTGGCACACCTTGCATGGCTTCTATCGCGTTGCGCATCAGGTTCAGCAAAACTTGCTGAATCTGGATGCGGTCGGTCAAGACCAGTTCCGCGGCGGGATCGAGCTTGTAG
>NZ_RZSW01001104.1:0-751 GCF_003997375.1 Mesorhizobium sp. M5C.F.Ca.IN.020.29.1.1
GGAAAACAGAATGGCCAGCGCCGCCAGGAGCAGCGCGATGCCGAGCGCCGCCGCCGTGTAGAGCGGGCGCGGAAAACCGCGGCCCTCAAAACCCATTTCGCGAAACAACGCCGTCGCCGGCACGTCGCGCGCACGGCCGAGCGGCAGCAAGGCGAAAGCCAGCGTCACCAGCAGCCCGAACAGCGCCGCCATGCCGAGCGCGCCGGGATAGAACCCACCTTCCGCCGGCACCGGAATAACCGACTGGAGAACCGCGCTCGCCGCAAACGGCATCAGCGCGCCAAGCACAACGCCGAGCGTGATGCCGAGCGCGGCGATCATCAGGATCTGCACGAGGTAGACGGCAAAGACGAAACCGCCCGAAGCCCCCAGGCTCTTGAAGGTGGCGATGACGCCGCGCTTGCCGTCGAGATAGGCGCGCACCGCATTGGCGACGCCAATGCCGCCGACCACCAGCGCCGTCAGCCCGACCAGCGTCAGGAACTGCGAAAACCGTTCGATGTTGGAAGACAACGCCGGTGCTGCGTTGCTGCGCGTGCGGATCGACCAGCCGGACTCGGGAAAATCCTCCGCCGCCTGATCCTGAATGGCTTTTATGCGAGCCTCTCCGGTGCCGCCGGGGAGGCGGACCTTGTAGGCGTTCTCGACCAGGCTGCCCGGCTGGATCAAACCGGAAGCGGCAAGCCCGCCCGTCGAGATCAACAGCCGCGGCGCAAAGCCGAAGCCGTCGGACACCGCGTCCGGCTCGTTG
>NZ_RZSW01001105.1:0-750 GCF_003997375.1 Mesorhizobium sp. M5C.F.Ca.IN.020.29.1.1
CGTCGATGTCATCTGAAAAGGCCGGCCATTCGATGGCCGGGATCACCCTGCGCACGCGCTCGTACAGATAGGCGGCCGAAGGCAGCGCGGCGGTCATTGACGGCTCCGATTATACTCAAGGAGAATATAAGCGGCATATTCTTGATATGAGTATAAGAGTCAAGCCCGCGCCAGCGGCAATTTTGCTCCGGCAACTTCCCCCTCTTCAAGCACGGCGTGGCGGAAGCGATAAAGCTTCGCAGGCCGACCGCCGGTCTCCATGGTCGTATCACCAGTCTCTTCCACCAGCTCGTGCTGCTCGATCACGCGACGGAAGTTCGACTTGTGGATGAGCCTGCCGGCCAGCGCCTCCACGGTCCGCTGCAGTTGAAGCAGCGTAAAGGCCGGCGGCATCAGTTCAAAGACGACCGGCCGGTATTTGATCTTGGAGCGCAGCCGCGCGATGCCTGTCGCCAGGATGCGGCGATGATCGGCGACCATGGACTTGCCAGGAACCGGCGGGGGGAGGGCCGAACCGCGCGTCGCTTCTTCCACCAGGGCTGCCTCGTAAAGCAGCTCGTAGCGCTTGAGTGCGAGATCCTCGTTCCACGGGCGGTCGCCGAAGCCGAAGGCGATAGCCGCCCGTCGTCGGCGCTCACGGCGCGTCGCGTCGTCGTCGGCGCCATCCGCCCATTCGATCAGGCGTGGTCGCAGGACGTCCGACAACATCGGCGGCGTTCCGGCACGGTGGTCCTCCCATGGAAAGTACTC
>NZ_RZSW01001106.1:0-747 GCF_003997375.1 Mesorhizobium sp. M5C.F.Ca.IN.020.29.1.1
GGCTTATGTCGGGCGACTGCTCGGTGAGGGCCAGAACGACGGCGCAACGTCGACCATCAAAGCCGATCGCATCGTCGTCGTAGCCAATATCGAGTATCGTATCGCGGGCGACTTGGCTGTAATCGATCTGGGCATGGCTGGTGATCTCGCCAGCCACAACGACCATCCCCGTCTTCACCAACACTTCACAGGCGACGCGCGCCTTCGGATCGGTGCGCAGGACCGCATCGAGAATGGCATCGGAGATGTTGTCTGCCATCTTATCGGGGTGTCCCGCGCCGACGGATTCGGAAGTGAACACGAACTGCCTGGTCATAAAAATGCCCTCGCTTCAAGTGCTGGAGTTAGGTGAGGAGTTTCTGGATTGGGGTGGCTTATCGGTCGGGGATGCCGGGAACATCGAACGCAGTGCAGAAGTCGGCAGCGTCTCTTCGTACGCTCGCATGAACTTCCTGGTCATCGGGCTGGCGGCAGACCGAGTCGATGAAAGCGGCGATCTGCACCATCTCCGTCTCGCGCATGCCCATGGACGTCACCGCTGGTGTCCCTAAGCGGATGCCGCTTGTCAGCGCAGGATGCCGCCGGTCGCCCGGGACCATATTGAAATTCGCAATGATACCTGCACGCGATAAGCGCTCCGCATAGGCTTTGCCTGACAGCGGCCTGTCCCGAAGATCAAGGATCAGCATGTGATTGTCAGTGCCCCCGGTGACGAGTTCATAACCTCGCTCCAGAAGCGCCTGGGCC
>NZ_RZSW01001107.1:0-744 GCF_003997375.1 Mesorhizobium sp. M5C.F.Ca.IN.020.29.1.1
GAGGAGGTGGTGGTGGCGGCCAGACGACACAGTGCAAGAAAGGCATGGTCTGGGACAAGAAGCTGAAGAAATGCGTTGCGCCCAAGCAAGGCATGCTGGACGACGACAGCATCTATGAAGCCGGCCGCGCGCTGGCGATGGCCGGACGTTATGACGAGGCGATCGCCGTGCTCAGCCTGGCTGCGGACAAGAAAGACCCTCGCATCCTCAACTACCTCGGCTATTCGCACCGCCATTCCGGACGCGTGACCGTCGGTCTCGGCTATTACGAGGAAGCGCTGCGCATCGATCCGGACTATACGCTGGTACGTGAATATCTCGGCGAGGCGCATCTGCAGATCGGCGATCTCGCCGGCGCCCAGGAACAGCTCCGCGAGATCGAGAAGCGCACCGGCAAGGAATCTCGTGAATACGGCATGCTGTCTGAGCAGATAGACCGTTTCATGAAGAGCTGATTCGAAGCCCAAAACGCTCCTCACTCCGGCTGTGAGCAGTCGCAGCCGGTTTTTTTTACCGCTCGCCCGGCCAGCCGTGCTGCCGTGACGGCATTTCAAAAAAATGGCGGGTGAATTTTTCAAAACCGATTTTTTTGGCGTGAAAAACCCACGAGGATTGCTATATTGGGGGAAATTGCGGTGAGACGGTTCCGTTAGCCCGAGGCTGCCGGACCGTTTTCTTTTTGTACCCATCGACAAGGTCGCTCCCGGAATGCGGGGGCGGCGGCAGGAAAGGTCAGGCATCATG
>NZ_RZSW01001108.1:0-740 GCF_003997375.1 Mesorhizobium sp. M5C.F.Ca.IN.020.29.1.1
GGAGATGTCCGGCAGGACAGAGGGGGGCGCGACGGTGCTGACGTCAGATCCTCAAGTCGCCGCGATCGCACATGCAAGTCATGACAGTCCGGTTCGACAAGCTCGGCGTGGTCATTGCCGCGATCGTTGCCTATGCGGCGTTCGCAGCACCCTTCGCCACCTTCCGCGCCAACCGCATCGTGCCCGGCGAGGCGCGCTCGATCCTTGATTCCTTGCCGGCGGCGGTCGGCCCATTGCTGCTGGCGATCCTCTTCATCGCGGCAATCATCGCGCTCTTGAAAACGCCGCTCGTCCTGCGCCTTGCCGCTAGCGTGATCGCGCTTGCAGCCCTTGCCATCCTGATCGGCGTCGCCGGCAGCTTCCTGATGCCTGAGGGTAATACGTTCGTGCGCATTTCGTCCGCCTCGGGTTTCTGGCTGCTCATCTTCGCGTTCACGCTTTTGCTTGCCGATGTGCTGACGCGATTGAATCTGTCGCCATGGGCACGCCTCGGCGGGCTCGTCATAGCTGCGCTGGCAATCGGCCTGCTTTTGGCTTCGGGAAGTTGGAACAGCCTGTCGATCCTCAAGGAATATGCCAACCGCGCCGACAGTTTCTGGGCGGAGGGCTCCAAGCATGTGACGCTGGCGCTGGGCTCGCTGGCGGCGGCGGTGGTCGTTGGTCTGCCGCTCGGCATCCTCTGCCACCGCGTCGACAAAATTCGCGCCGGCGTGCTGAATGTGCTCAACATCATCCAGACC
>NZ_RZSW01001109.1:0-740 GCF_003997375.1 Mesorhizobium sp. M5C.F.Ca.IN.020.29.1.1
GATCAATTCCTGATGGTAGAGGAGCCCAAGGGCGGGCGTCCTGACGAGGGACTGCAGGCGGTTTTCAAATCGGTCTTCCCGATCTCCGACTTTTCCGGCTCCTCGATGCTGGAATTCGTGAAGTACGAGTTCGAAGCACCGAAATTCGACGTTGACGAATGCCGTCAGCGCGACCTGACCTATGCCGCGCCGCTCAAGGTGACGCTGCGCCTCATCGTGTTCGATATCGACGAGGATACCGGCGCCAAGTCGATCAAGGACATCAAGGAGCAGGACGTTTACATGGGCGACATGCCGCTCATGACCTTGAACGGCACCTTCATCGTCAACGGCACCGAGCGTGTCATCGTCTCGCAGATGCACCGTTCGCCGGGCGTCTTCTTCGACCATGACAAGGGCAAGTCGCACTCGTCGGGCAAGCTGCTGTTTGCCGCGCGCGTCATCCCCTATCGAGGCTCGTGGCTCGACATCGAGTTCGACTCGAAGGACGTCGTGCACGCCCGCATCGACCGCCGCCGCAAGATTCCGGTGTCGTCGCTGTTGATGGCGCTCGGCATGGACGGCGAGGAGATCCTGTCGACCTTCTACAACAAGATCACCTACAAGCGCGCCGGCGACCATTGGCGCATCCCGTTCAACGTCGAGCGTTTCCGCGGCCTCAAGGCCGTTGGCGACCTGGTCGATGCAGACACCAACGAGGTCGTCGTCGAGGCCGGCAAGAAGATCACTGCCCGCCAGGC
>NZ_RZSW01000110.1:0-14009 GCF_003997375.1 Mesorhizobium sp. M5C.F.Ca.IN.020.29.1.1
CAGATCGACCGCGCCAACCTTCGTGGAAGGTCCGTATAGCACGATGGTGGCGGGCCGACCCCAAATTCTCTCGGCAGCGTTCCGCCAATTCTGCACCTGGCTAGAGCTGCTGTCCGAATAGGGTTGGACGATAGAGATAACGTTATCCCAGGACGCCGTTGAGTCGAAGACTGCAATGTACGCGCGAGCAAGCAGGGTAGAAAATCCCACCAGGGAGTTCGTCGCGAGGAAACCGTCTTTGCCTGCAGGTGGCGGAAACAACATCAGGTCAACAAAAGGATGACGGCAGCAAATCTCGGTGATCGGGCTGCCGGGTCGGCCACACATCACTGCGATTTGGCGATGTTCTCTTTCAATCAGGGAAATTGCGGCGGCGTTGATATCGACATTGCTTCCGCCAGCGCTCAACAACCACTGGCTGACAGAGGTGTCCAGCTTTGCATTCGCCGCTTCGAGTGGAGTTTGAACGAGGCCGGGCTTGCCAGCAAATAATTGGTGCAACGCCGCGAGCGCGTGCGCGGCCGTGAGTGAGCCTCCGGATCCAATGGCAGACAACGGCGACGAGCCGGCAGTCTTGACGGCGTTTTTCAGATTTTCGATATCGGTAGCGAGAGCCCACCGAAGAGTCTCTTGCAACCGTGCTATTTCCAAAGCGTATGGTTTCGCCATAGATGTCTCCCCATCAGTTCAAAAGCGAACATAACGGGAACATTTTCCCATTTCTACCGCAAACCACATTCCCGTATAACGCGAAAGACAGCGCTTGAGGATTCGTCCCAAAGGGTTGCGGGCTTAAAGGCTGACGTTATCAACAGTTGCGTCTACTTTCTTGTGCAGCCCAGGTCTTCC
Source organism: Mesorhizobium sp. M5C.F.Ca.IN.020.29.1.1 (assembly GCF_003997375.1). Taxonomy (NCBI): domain Bacteria; kingdom Pseudomonadati; phylum Pseudomonadota; class Alphaproteobacteria; order Hyphomicrobiales; family Phyllobacteriaceae; genus Mesorhizobium; species Mesorhizobium sp. M5C.F.Ca.IN.020.29.1.1. The sequence continues at coordinate 850 of NZ_RZSW01000110.1, forward strand.
TTACCTAGGTTGCAATTAGACTTAACTGGACCCGCGCTAGTGCAATGCTGACGCGAGAGCTCGGATTACCCTGACGCCTGCTCACTTGTCCGGTCATTTCGCGCAAACCCTAATTCGCCGATAATTTGGGGGGCTGCCTGCTACGCCATGTTGAACGTTTTGGCGCCACGCCAGACCCCGCGCAGTCGAGGCCGGCCGCGATCGATCAGTTCCGGCAAGCTTGACGATATCCACCGACCAGCCACGTGCGCTTAACATCTATCGGGGACCGCCAGACGCTCCTGCTTTTTCAAACCAAGCTCGGCCGCCGCGGATGATTCCAACGCCCAGATTGTGATTCCTGCAGACATCGACCCGCCGTGACAGGCCCAGAAGGCAGAAGCCGATTTCTTCCATAATCGCATCTCGATGCTGGTGCCTGTGGTTAGGTCATCGCCGACCCGTCGTACCGACGGCAGCTTTTGGCAAGACAAGCGACTGATTGGACGGCCGACATGCGGCGCAAAGCGGCCGGTCATGCTGCACTGCAGGCACACGCGATTTTCGCGCCCCCCTACGCCCCCCAACGTTGGCTCCGTATTCACCTCCAGCGCCTCTTCCGCCTCGTTCTCCTCGCCAAGCACCTCGCCGTGCACGCCCAGCGGTCGGGCCGATCCAGATCGGATCGACCAGATGGTCGCGCTTGGGATTGGTTGTGTTGGGGTGGATAAGGATGCTCAGGCCACCATCCCGCTCACCTCAATCACAGCTCTCCGCAGCCTTCAGCGCTTCTCCACGGGACGGTTTGTCCGCGATCCGTCGAACGGAAGCGTAGAACCTCGGATAGTCGCCGGAACACAGGTCGAACAAGCGAAGAAATGCCGGAACCTGTTCGCCGTAGACAGACGTCGCGGCGAGCTTTGCGTTGTTGATAGGCTGATCGAACCAGGCGCCATATCCCCGGTATCCTGCCCAGCGCCTGTCTCGCATGTGCCGGTAGCGCATCCGCAGTCTCTCGATCGTGGCTGCCTTGGCAGCCGCCATCTGCTGCGGGGTACGGGGACTTCCATAGACCTGCCCAACTCGTCGCGCGTTTTCGCCACCAGCCTGAGAAAATCGGCGCTGCGCTTGCGGCCGGCTTCGTAGCGACGCAACCCGGCCTGGTCGCCGGCGGCGCGGAGCCATTTCCTTGTGCCGGTGGTTTCGACGGCAACCGCGAAAGCCTCGTTGAATGCGGAATCGCCACTCACATAGAGGCGCTGATGCGCCAGTTCATGGAAGACAAGGCTTCCGAGATAGGTGTCGTCCTGAGCGAGCATGGTGCTGAGCAGCGGGTCACTGGACAGCCCAGCGTGGAATAGGCGGTGATGCCTGTGACATAGACGTCGAGCCCCTGCCTCTGAAGCTCGACAGCGCTTTGCGTCGCGGATTTCCGGGAGAAGTAACCCCGGTACGGTACGCAGCCGAAGACCGGAAAGCACCATGTGCGTGGCGCAAGCGAGAATTGCCGCGCGGCAAAAACGGCCTAGATCACCGCGTCCCGGTGGATGTCGACATAGCTGCGGTAGCTGCTGTTGTCGGGCAGGGACAGTTCATCTGTCGCAAACCGTCTTATGGCGCTCGCCGACGTCAGCTTGCTGCGCAACGCCTTGGGCGTCGAAGGGTCACGAATCAGTTTTCCAACATTTTTGCGCGCCGCCATGATCTGCACATGCCCCTCCAGCGACTGAGCGTAATAGGAGATGCTCGTGCAGCCGCTCACCCCGAACGCCATGGTCGCCGCGGGTTCGAAGAACGCACTTCACCGTTTGCCCACCGCCTGCTCATCCCCCATGGAGTTCTTGCTCTCACAGGCGCACCGATTTTCGTCAAGCAGGCAGTTATCTTTGGTTAGTTGGGAATCGCATTTGACAGCGCAGCCCCCTCTCCGTCCGCTACGCGGCCACCTCTCCCCCATTTCATGGGGGCGAGGAAACGCTAACCGTCGGGGTCGCGACCTTGGAAAGCTTGGTCGCCCCCACAGAGTGGGGGAGAGGTGGCCGCGTAGCGGACGGAGAGGGGGAGCGCCACATGCGATTGCCCCCTACGCCCTCAGCGTCGGCTCCGTATTCACTTCCAGCGCCTCTTCCGCCTCATCGTCCTCGCCGAGGACTTCGCCGTGCACCGCCAGAGGCCGGCCAATCCAGATCGGATCGACCAGATGGTCGCGTTTGGGATTGGTCGTGTTCGGATGGATGAGGATGCTCAGGCCGCCGTGGTTCAGCATCAGCCACGGAACCAGCGAAGCGAAAATCTCGGTGGCGAAGGAGACCTGGTACATGGCCTGCTCATGCGGGCCGACCGGCTCGTCGCGCCAGTTGCCCAGGCGCACGCGGAAACGTTCGCCGATGCGCAGGCGCAGCCATTCGGCATGCTGCCGCTCGGCCGGCCCGTCATAGTAGACATGGGCGTGATAGCTGGCGATCTCCGCGATTTGCCTTGGGGTGGACGAACTGGGACTGGCTTTTTCGTTCACTTTACTGCTCCCCTTCGATGCCCCGATGTTCCATTGAGTGATTGTCGCGCCTAGCTCTCTTTGCCGCAATTGCGGACGGAAAACCGTTTCACACTTTTCCTGGAATTGCGACGGTGAGGCGCTCAAGCGCATCGACGATCAGGTCATAGAATTTCGCATGGTCGAGCTTCATCGCCACAGTGTGGCGGAAGTCGGTCTGCTCGCTCGCCGTGCCGCCGAAATGATGCATGCCACCCATCTTCTCGAAATTGCACACCGTCATGCCCTTGGTCCACCGGCCGGCAATCTCGACGCGGATATCGGCCTTCTCGGTGGTGAAGACGCTCGGGTCGATCATGGCTGCGACGCAGCATGCGTCATGGACGGCGGGATACGCAATCTGCAGGAGGCCGCCATGCGTGGTTGCTATGAACTCCCGGATATCGAGGATGAATGTGGCGATCCGGCCGCCGACGGCGCGCACCCTATCCTGCAATTCCGGGGTGGCCTGCGCCTGGTGCGTGAGGTCGAGCCCCACCATGGTGACGTCCCAATCGGCACGGAACACTACGTCGGCCGCCTCCGGGTCGGCATAGACGTTGAATTCCGCCGCCGGCGTGATGTTGCCCCTGGTATAGCTTCCCCCCATCGCGACGATTTTCTTCACCCTCTCTATGATGCGCGGTTCCTTGCGGGCGGCGAGTGCGATGTTGGTGTAGGGGCCGACGGGTACCAGCGTGACGGTCTTCGGCTCATGCGCCATGACCGTGTCGATGATGAAGTCGACGGCATGCCGCCTGTCGAGCTCGAACGAGGCGGGCGGCAGCACGGGGCCGTCGAGCCCGGTATCGCCATGAATCTCGACGGCCAGCACCTGGTCGATGATGAGCGGGCCGGGCGAGCCCTTCGCGACCGGCACCTTGATGCCGTAAGCCGTGCATACGGCCAGCGCATTGCGCGTGGTGTTCTCGACATTGTGGTTGCCCGAAACCGTGGTGATGCCGAGAAGGTCGATGTTCGGGTTGCCGGCCGCCAGCAGGATGGCGATGGCATCGTCGTGCCCCGGATCGCAGTCCAGAATGATCTTTTCCATGGATAGCGCCTTTCTGTCCGGCCGGGTCTGTGGCGATTACAGAATGGGCGGCTGTTCAAGGTTGTCAATCGGCGCGGAGCTGAGCGCCGCATCGCGAACGCCGGCGCGGCCCCCGGCTCCGTCTCGGCGAAGCCGACAACCGTCTCACCAACATTTGACCCTAATCACCAACGCGCCGCAGCGTGCCGAGATTGTTATCGTCGAGAAACTCTATGGTCACGGCCGACGCCTTGCCATCGGGGCCGATCTCAAAGCCTACGCCCGATGGCCTGTCCGGCGTCTCGGCGTCCGGGAAGGTCACGAACAGATCGCCGTCGAAATGCGTCAATGAATAGGACCGCGCGCCGGCCGGCCCGACCTTGAGCACAAGAGCATCCCCCGCACTCGACACAACCGCATCGCCGATGAAGTCGTTGACGTAACGGCCTGCATAGGCACTGGCCGGCCCGGCCGGCCTTGCCGGAGACGGTGGCGCGGCATAGGTGGCCTTGGCCGCCGCGATTGCCGGGCCGAACAGGCTCGCGTAGGTATCGTCCCATGCCTTGACCCAATCCTTCTCGACCGCTCCATCAAAGACGAGATCGGCGAAGCTGTCGGACAGCCCTTCCGGCACCCCTGTTGAAAAGGCGTTGGCAACGATCACGATGCCAAGCTTCTGTTCGGGAAAAAGCGTCACCAGCGTGCGGGCGCCGACGCTGAACGCGCCGGCATGGCCCCAGCTCAGACCGTGCCGGCCGAATTCGACATTCCAGCCGAGGCCGTAGAAGGACTCGCCGCCGGAGACGGGGTTCTTGCCTCGCGTCATCAAAGGCACATGCGTCTGAGCCAGCGCATCGGCGGCAATGAGCGGCTTGCCGTCATAGACGCCATTGCCGAGCACCAGGCGCACCCATTGCGAGAGATCGCGTGCCGTGGAGCTAACGCCGCCCGCCGGCGACTGCGCATCCGGATCGCGCTTTACCTTCGCGGCCCAGACGCCATCGACCTTGACGTGGAGCGCGGCGCGATTGGCGTGCTTGATGAAGTCCGCATGACGGGAGCTGGTCGACGCCATTCCAAGCGGACCGTAGAGCTTCTCCTCGGCGATCTCCTCCCAGGGCTTGCCCGTCGGCTTCGCGGCCGCGACGGCACCCTCGGTGAGTCCGAAATTGCTGTATGAGTAGCCGGCACGAAAGCTCGACGATGGCGACACGAACCGCAGACGGCGCAGTATCTCCGCGCGGTCATAGCCAATGTCCTCGAGCTCGTCTCCGGCGGTGCCGGGAAGTCCGCTGCGGTGCGAAAACAGGTCGCGAACCGTGAGTTCGCTGGTCGGATAGGGTTCGGACAGCCGGAAGGCCGGATCGAGATCGGCGATTTTCATATCCCAGGAAACAATCTCGTCGCTGACCAGTGCCGCCACTATCGTTGCTGAGACCGGCTTGGAGAGCGAGGCGATCTGGAACACCGTGTCGGCATCGACGGCCTCCGGTTTGCCGGCCTCGCGATGCCCGAAACCGTTGAGGAAGACCACCTTGTCGTCATGGACGACTCCGATGGCGAGACCAGGCACCCCGCCATCCGCGACGACGCCTTTAGCGAGTGCCTCGAGCTTCGACAGGGCTGCCGCGATCCGGTCAGGCGTAATGGTGTCGGCCGACGCCGCATGCGGCGAAAGCACCATGACGGCGATGAAGGCCCGCATCCCCCAACGGCGGAAATTCCGACCCAGGCCCACGCTCGAGCTCCCCCATCTCCTGCAAGCACTGGCCATACTACAGGCCGACGCAGGAAAGGCCAACCCTCGCCTGGGCGGCTAGAGCGAAGTCCGCAGTGCGACGCCAAGCGGCCATCCCTGGGAGCCAGCCGGTCAACGGTATCGAACCGACCACCGCTCAGCCGCGACGACCGTCATGAAGAACCCGATCGACAACAGCGATGAGAGCACGATGGCGGCGTAGAGCCGGTCGGACTGATAGTTGAAGGTCGCCTGGATGATCAGCGCGCCGAGACCTTTGTCGGAGCCGATCCATTCGCCGACGATCGCGCCGATCACCGCGGTCGCCGAGGCGATCCGCAACGAGGCGAAAAGCATTGGCAGCGCGCGCGGCAGGCGCAGACGCCAGAATATTTCCCAGCGCGTCGCCGACAGCACGCGGAACAGCTCGTGCTCGCTGGGGCTCGCCGATTCCAGCCCCCGGATCATGTTGATGAGCGTTGGAAAGAAACAGATCACTGCAGCGATCACGATCTTGGGCAGCATGCCGAGGCCAAAGATGAGGATGACGACCGGGGCCAGCGCAAGCACCGGGATCGTATTGAAGAACAGCACGACCGGAAAATAGGCTGCCTGAAGCGTACGGCTGTGCACGAAGACGATCGCCAGCAGCACTGCGGCGAGATTGCCGAGGACGAAGCCGGAGAGCGCCTCGATGGCCGTCGGCCAGAGGTTCGACAGGAGAAGTGAGCCGTTCCTGGCAAACACGCCCGCTATCGCGGTCGGCGTCGGAACGATATATGCCGGCACGCCGGCGAGCGGCAGCAGGAATTGCCATGCGAGTATGAGCGAGCCGGCGCCGAGGATCGGCAGCACGGTCTGTGCGAACGGCGAAAGCGCGCCGCGGTTCACGAGGCCGCCCCAAGGGCGGAGCGCATCCTGGCCATCGCCGCGACGATTGCCGGATCCTCGCGCGAGCATCTGTTCTCCGGCCCCTTCAGCGGACGAAGGTCGTGGTCGACGACGATCCGTCCGGGATGGGCCGCAAGCACGATTACGCGCTGCCCGAGATAGACGGCTTCGGCAATGGAATGCGTGACGAACAGCACGGTCGTTCCGGTCCGCCGCCAAAGGTTCAGCAGTTCGTCGTTGAGGCGATCGCGGGTGATCTCGTCAAGAGCGCCAAAAGGTTCGTCCATCAGAAGCAGACGTGGCTCGCCAAGCAGCGCCCGGGCGATCGCCAGCCTTTGGCGCTGTCCGCCGGAAAGCTCATGCGGCAGGCGCTCACCGAGCGCCGACAGGCCGACGAGTTCGAGCAGCTCGTCGGCCCGGTCGTCTATCATGCGCGACAGGCTGCGGCGGCCCACCTGGATCGGCAGCCGCACATTCTCGCGCGCCGTGCGCCACGGCAAAAGGGTCGAGTCCTGGAAGACAAAGCCCACGCCGCGGCCGGAGCGCACCGCCGACGGCGTTTCGCCCATCACGCGTATCGTGCCCCCGAGTGGCGCCAGCAGATCGGCGACAACCCGCAGAAACGTCGACTTTCCGCACCCCGAAGGCCCGAGGATGGACAGGAACGTCCCGGCCTCGACTGTCAGTTCGAGACCGGAGATCACCGTCACGGGCGAGTGCCGGCCGGGATAGCCGACGTCGAGCCCGGAAGTTTCGATGGCCGGCGCGGCCATCAAGAGGCAGGCGCGCCGAGCTTCGGCCGTTCAGCCGCACTGAGTTCGAGAATCTCAGTCGTATAGACGTCCTCGGCCTTCGGCCTGCCGTTCGGATACTGGCCAATCTGGTCAAGCAGCGCGATCTGGCTCTCGATCGAGGCAGGATCGAAGGTGCCCCATCCATCCTTTTTCGTGTTGTCGTCGAACGACAGTTTCAGCACCAGGGGGATCGTCTTCTTTTCCCAGCCTGCGTCGATCTCGGGATAGGCAGCGACGAGCTTGTCGACCGCCTGTTCGGGATTGGCGTGGACCCAGCCCCACCCCTTGGCAACCGCGCCGATGAATTTCGCCAGGATCTCGGAATTGGATTCGATCGCGCTGTCGGTTGCGAAATACACGTCGGCATAGGACGCCAGGCCCAGCTCCGACAACAGAAGATCGATGCGATCATCGCCGACGACGCTGAGCGCCTGCGTGTTGGTGATCCAGCCGCCGATCGCATCCACGTCGCCACGAACCAGCGGCGCCTTGTCGAAGCCGACATTGACGATGGTGACTTCGGAAGGGTCGATCTTGTTCTTCGCGAGCATCGCGTCGATGGCGAAACGCGCGGTCGGCTGCGTGCCGATCCGCATGCCCTTCAGGTCCGCCACCGACCGGATCGGCTTCGCCGGTTTCGACGTCAGCGCATAAGGCCCGGTGCGATAGCCGCAGGCGATGATCTTTATCGGAACGCCGCTCGCCCGCGCGGCATAGAGTTGAGGCGATTCGGAAAATTGGCCGAGCTGAGCGGCACCGGACACCACCGGCGGCACGGTGGCGGCGTTCGGTCCGCCGGGGCTGAACTCGACTTCGAGCCCGGCCTCTTTGAAGTAGCCATTGGCGACGGCTGCGACATCGCCGATCTGGCCATTCGACATCAGCCAGTCATACTGGACGACGAGCTTGGCGGCTGCCGAGGCGCTGGCGCCAAACAGCTGAAGTCCCGGCCCGAAAGCCGCCAGGCCGGCGGCGCCGGCCTTCAGGATCGATCTGCGATTCCACTGCGATGTGTTCCCACTCATCTTCTTGCTCCTTTGTTGGACTTGTTTGCATGCCGCGCGGCCCTTCTTGCGAGGCCGTCGCGATCGGATCACACTTGCGTGTCGTGATAGTCGCCCGGTCCCGCGCCGGTCCAGGCGTAGAGCTCCCACAGTGTCCCATCCGGGTCGTGGAAGTAGGCGCAGCGCGCGTTCCAGACATAGTCGCCGGGCGGCCCGACGAACGGCACTCCCTTGTCCGACAGTTCGGCATAGAGCCGGTCGACCTCGCCGGCGCTTTCCAGTTCCATGGCGACACATGCCTTGTGCGCCTGCTTCGGTGAGCGGACATTCGAGACGCCGCAGTGGCGATTGATGTGATCCAGTTCCCATGCGGCGAGCGTCACGCGCCCGGAATGAAAATCGACAAAGCCCTCGGCCCGGCGTCTGATCCGATAGCCGAGCTTCTGCGTGTAGAAGTCGATGGTGCGATCGATATCCTCCACAAGCAGGCAGATATCGGTGATTGCCTTGGTCTGCCCGAGCGACATGGTCATTTGCCTCGATTGATCTTCGCGGTGAGTTCGACGCCTACCCGCGATGCCGCGCCATCGATGTGCCGGCGCATCGCCTCGCCGGCAGCCTGCGGATCATGCGCGGCGAGCGCGTCGTAGATTCGCACGTGCTCGGCGACGTTGACCTCGACCAGGTCGTGGAGCGGATTGGTGAGGCGGGCATAGTGGATCGACTGGCGGATCTGCTCGCAGACGAAGGAAATGAAGGTGTAGATGTAGCCGTTGCCGGTGGCCCGGGCGATCGCCCGATGGAAAAGCAGATCGGCCTCGATGCTGCCATCCTCCCAGCGCTCCTCGCCACCCATGCGGTCCAGCGCAGCCTTGATTGCGGCAAGATCATCGGATGCGCAGCGCGCTGCGGCCAGGGTGGCGGATTCGGTCTCCAGAATGCTGCGCAGCTCGAACAGCTGCTCCATGTTGCGCTGGTCTTTCAGTGCTTCACGGTCGATCCGGATAGCTGTCCGCTGTTCCGGCGCCATGACGAATGCGCCCACGCCCTGACGCGCCTCGATCATGCCATCGGCGCGAAGCTGCGCGATCGCTTCCCTGACAACATTGCGGCTGACGCCAAACTTGTCGGCGAGCTGGCTTTCGGTGGGAAGCCGGGCTCCCGGGATGATGTCGCCGCCCTCGATCTCGCGGCTCAGATGCGAAGCGACGCGATGCGGAAGCGCCTCCACGCTGCCTATGATGGATGAACGCTGCTTCATGCGGCTTTCCCCTACAAATCGCCCGGACCAGGCATGAGACATGTCGGATTGAACAGGCCTGCCGGATCGAAAGCTGCTTTGATCGCGGTATGAAGCTGCCGCTCGCGCTGCGACAGGCTGGCCCAGAACACGTGACTGCGGCTGCGACCGACGCCATGCTCGGCACTGAACGAGCCGCCGAGCGCGCCGACCAGTTCATAGAGTCGGGTCAAAACCGCCTGACCTACGATCCTCGCTTCGCCGGGGTCGCAATCGATGGGAGGCAGCACGTTGAAATGGATGTTCCCGTCGCCCGCGTGGCCATAGGCCAGGGATGTCCAGCCTGGCCACTCGCGCACGATGCACGCGCGTGCTTGCTCGATCAGCTTCGGCACCTGGCTGAGGCGAACCGAGAGGTCGGTGCGGACATGAAAGCCGCGCCGCGCCTGCCCCTCGACCAGCCCCTCACGGATGGCCCAGAATGCGGCGGCCTGGGAGCGGCTTTGCGCGACGACACCGTCCTTGATCAGGTCGGTCTCAAGGGCGCGCGCCAGCATCGTTTCAAGAAGTCCGCCGGCGTCTATCCCTGGCCCACAGGCGAGTTCGACGATCGCATGAACCGGACATTCTTGTGTCAACGGTGAGCGCAGCTTCGGATCGATGAGATGGGCCAGCGGCAGGCACTCCTCGCCGATGACCTCAAACGCGCTGAGAAGGTCGGAGCAGAAATGCCGCGCCATCCGGAACAGTTCGCATGCCTGGCGGAAGCTGCCCAGTCCGACATAGGCGGTCTCGACCTGCGTCGGCCGGGGCGAGAGCCTTACCTCGACGCCCGTGACGACCCCGAGCGTTCCTTCCGAACCGATCATCAATTGCTTCAGGCTGTAGCCGCGATTGTCCTTGCGCAGCCCGTTCATGCCGTTCGACAGTGTGCCGTCCGGCAGGACTGTCTCAAGCCCGAGCACCAGGTCACGCGTCATGCCGTAGCGCAGCACGTTGATACCGCCGGCGTTGGTCGCGACATTGCCGCCGATCGTGCACGATCCCTGCGCACCAAGCGCGAGAGGGAAGGTCATGTCGGATGCTTCAGCGGCGTCCTTGACGTCTTGCAGCACGGCACCGGCATCCGCTTGCAGCGTGAAGTCGAGCGGATCGACAGCCCGTATCCGGTTGAGACGCTCAAGCGACAGCACTGCGTAGTCCGAATTGTCCGGAATCCCGCCGCCGGCAAGTCCGGTATTGCCACCCTGCACGACGATGGCGACACCGCTCTGCGAGCACCATCTCACAAACGCCTGGACGTCTTCCACGGATCCTGGACGCACGATGAAGCGGGCACTTCCGCGCCTGTCGCGGCCCCAATCGGTGAGGTAGCGCTCTGCCAGCGGCGACTGTCCGTCTATCAGCGCCTCAGCCGCCAACTGCGCAGGCAGTTCAATTGCGCCAAAAGCTTTGCGTCGAAGGGATGGGTGATCCGTAGCCATGGGTCTGATCATACGGTCATCCTACAACTTGGCAAGTCCCATTCTCTCGGTGGGCGGTCATTACTTCGGTGGCGAAGTCCGCGGGCACACCCCGCAATCCACGCCCGCGCCTGAACTGTTCCCCCTCGAAAAATGCTACTTTATAGCCGGCCGGAGCCGATGCTCTAACCTGATCGCCTGGAACTGTTTTTTTCGGCCTGAACATGGTCCAGATCTTTCGCATCCTCAAAAGCCCGGTCGGTCAAGACCAGCGGGACATCTCTCCTTTGACCCTGGATAGTCGGAACCGAAGCTCGTTCCATTCGAAGCCGGCGCAGTGACGATCTGCTCAGGGGTGACCTGCCCCCCTCCAACAATGGATGCCGGTCTCCTTCGAATAAGGATTGTGTAGGAAGGTTTCTCGCTTGGCCAGGTCGGCCAGCGGCCGTTCGAAATGGGCTACAAACGATGGTGGCGCTGAAGGACGGCAAGGCTCCGCCGGCCGACCCGACCTACACCGGCCTTGACATTTGCAATCCGGAGACAGCGGATACCTGCATCGCCAAATAGCGCTATTAGGCGGGAGAAAACTCCCGCCCTTTTCCTAGGGGATATCAATGTCGGAATTGTTCTCGCTCAACGGCCGTGTCGCGTTGGTCACGGGTGCTTCGCGTGGTCTCGGCTTCGCAATGGCCAAGGCACTTGCGGAAAACGGCGCGACGGTGATCGTCAATGCCCGCGATCCGGCCGCCCTCGCCGCAGCGGCCGAAAGCATCGGGGCCGAAGCGCTGCCATTCGATGTCACCGACGCAGCGATCTCAAGGGCGTCGCTGGAAGGAATCGTCGAACGCCACGGCCGCCTCGATATTCTGGTCAACAACGCCGGCATCCAGCATCGAAGTCAGTTGGTCGAATGGCAGGACGAGGATTTCGACCATGTGATTGCCGTCAACCTCTCGGCCTGCTTCCGCATGATGCGCGACGCGGTGCGCCTGATGCTGCCAAACAAGTTCGGGCGCATAATAAACACCGGATCGGTTGCAGCGATACTTGGCCGTCCCACCATTCACGCCTATGTGGCGGCAAAGGCGGGGCTGCACGGGCTGACACGCTCCACGGCCGCTGAGCTGGGCCGTCACGGCATCACCGTCAACGCGATCGCGCCCGGCTATTTCGCTACCGAGCTCAATACCGCGCTTATGAGCGACGAGGCCTTCACCAGATGGGTCGAGACACGAACCCCGGCGGGCCGCTGGGCCCGGCCTGAGGAGCTCGGCGGAGCCGTGGTGTTTCTCGCCTCCGACGCTGCCGCCTACGTCAACGGACATGTACTGGCCGTTGACGGCGGGCTATCGGTTTCGCTCTGACCGGCGACGCGCCTTTCAGGAATAAATTTCAGCCGGGCAGCGCTGCGAAATCTGCGAAGACCGGCTGATTTAGCCAATTCCATAGACCAGGCTCACGCGCCCATCCGTGAGCTGCTGAACCTTCCGCAGTTCGAGCCCACGACGATTTTGCGTTGCTCCAAACAGCGCCTTCCCTTCGCCGACGAGCAGCGGATAGACGATCAGCCGCAGTTCATCCACCAGCCCGGCATCGATAAGGCTCGCGGTCATTCGCGCACCGCCCATGAGATAGATATCCTTGCCCGGCTGCTGCTTGAGGGCAGCGATGTCTTCGAGCCTCCGCATGAAGCGCGTCTTTGGCCAGGCCGCTGAGGTCATTGTGTTCGACAGCACATGATGCGGGGTCTGTTCGGCAAAGCGGGCCCATTCGAGCTCCGCCGGCGTCGGCAATTTGCCGGTCATTGGCAGCGGCTTGTCCGGCTCATTCTGGATCGCGCTCCAGTAGCGCTCGTAGCCGGCGTACATGACGCTCCCGAGCAGGCAGGCATCGATTTGCGGCGTCAGCCCATACTCCTCCGACCACGCGTCGACCCAATCGGCGTAACCCTCGGGTCCCTCCATCTTGCCGTCGACGGAAACCTTCATTCCGGTGATCAATTTGCGCATGACTTCCTCCATCGGGCTTGCGAAATGCAAGCACGTTTCATCGTCGGTTCGTTGCTGGTGTGCGAGCCTCCAAGGCCGATGCCGGTGGAGGTGGGCGGTGACTTCAGGGATGGCCGACGCGATCGTGTCAGGCCGGCAGGCGGCGGTCGTATTCTTCGCGCAGGCGGCTCCAGCCCTCCCAGAAAGAGGTCGGCGTCTTGCCCGCGAGGCGGGCAGCCAACATGTCGAGGTGCATGTGCCAGCCGGCGGTGACGTTGAGCTGGATTGCGCGTTCCGGCAGCCGGCGATGGACGACGGTGAGCAGCACATTGTTGCCCTTCGGCTCCAGCAAGAAGGAAACGCCGCCGGTGTTTCCCCAGGTGATGGCGAGATTGTAAGGCGGATTGAGCTCTGTGATCCGGCCCTCCATCCGATGCTCTTCGGGAAAGCCTGCAGGGCGCTGGCCGGGCGGGTCGGTCAGCTCGTCGTTACGC
>NZ_RZSW01001110.1:0-739 GCF_003997375.1 Mesorhizobium sp. M5C.F.Ca.IN.020.29.1.1
CCATCCCTTCCGTCGGCACGCTGATCGTGCGTGTCGACGGCAGCGGACCGATGATCGTCGGCACCGGTGTCCCCGCTGTCGGCGGCCGGCCGCATGCTGAGACCGAGGCGCTGGCCGAGGCCGGCGGGCTCGCACGCGGCGCCACCGCCTATGTCACACTGGAGCCCTGCGCCCACCATGGCCGCACGCCGCCTTGCGCCAATGCACTGCTCAATGCCGGCGTCACGCGGGTGGTTGGGGCTGTGAGCGACCCCGATCCACGCGTGTCCGGCAAGGGCTATGCGATCCTGCGTGCCGCCGGTGTCGAGGTTGTCGAAAGGGTGCTCGCGGCAGAAGCCGCCGAGCAGATGGCCGGCTATCTCATTCGATCTCTGAAGAAACGTCCGGAAGTGATCCTGAAACTTGCGCTTTCCAGCGACGGCAAGATCGGCATGGAAGGCGAGGGGCAAGTCTCGATCACCGGCGACATCGCCCGGCGCGAAGTCTACCTGATGCGGGCCGAAGCCGACGGCATATTGATCGGCATCGGCACGGCGCTGGAGGACGATCCGGCGCTGACGGTGCGGTTGCCGGGGCTGGAAAACCGTTCGCCGGCGCGCATCGTGCTCGACCGCCAGATCAGGCTGCCGGAAACATCGAAGCTGGTCGCCGGCGTCGACCGGGTTCCGCTCTATGTCGCCGCCTGCGCCGAAGCCGACCCATACCGGCGGGCCGCGCTCGAACGCGCCCGCGGGCGCTT
>NZ_RZSW01001111.1:0-739 GCF_003997375.1 Mesorhizobium sp. M5C.F.Ca.IN.020.29.1.1
CACCGACACCGCCGACGTCGACCAGACAGTCGCTCAAGTTGCGGCGCTGCATCGCGCCGGCTCCGAGATCGTGCGCATCACCGTCGACCGCGACGAGAGTGCCGCCGCCGTGCCCGCCATTCGCGAGCGGCTCGAACGGCTCGGCATCAACGTGCCGCTGGTCGGCGATTTCCATTATATCGGCCACAAGCTGCTCGCCGACCACCCGGCTTGCGCCGAGGCGCTTGCCAAATACCGCATCAATCCGGGCAATGTCGGCTTCAAGGACAAGAAGGACCGGCAGTTCGCGGCGATCGTCGAGATGGCGATCCGGTACGACAAGCCGGTGCGCATCGGCGTTAACTGGGGGTCGCTCGACCAGGAGCTTCTGACCCGGCTGATGGACGACAACCAGCGCCAAGGCTTTCCGCTGACCGCGCAGGAAGTGACGCGCGAGGCGATCGTGCAGTCGGCGATCCTTTCGGCCGAAATGGCCGAGGAGATCGGCCTTGGCCGCGAGAAGATCATCCTGTCGGCCAAGGTCAGCGGCGTGCAGGATCTGATCGCCGTCTACACCGAGCTCGCCACCCGCTCCAACCACGCGCTGCATCTCGGCCTCACCGAGGCCGGCATGGGTTCGAAAGGCATCGTCGCCTCGTCCGCGGCAATGGGCATCCTGCTCCAGCAAGGCATTGGCGATACGATCCGCATCTCGCTGACACCGGAGCCGAATGGCGACCGCACGCGCGAGGTGCAGGTG
>NZ_RZSW01001112.1:0-737 GCF_003997375.1 Mesorhizobium sp. M5C.F.Ca.IN.020.29.1.1
GATCACGCACTCGAGACCGACACGCCCATCCCAGAAGAGCCTGTGATATTCTCCAAGGCCCCTTCGTGCATCGTCGGGCCCAACGACGATATAGTGATGCCGAGAGAGTCGCGCATGCTGGACTGGGAGGCGGAAGTCGCCGTGGTAGTCGGCGAGCGCGCTTTCGAGATTCCGGAAGAAAATGCACTCTCCGTGGTCGCTGGCTATTTGGTCTGCCACGACGTGTCCGAGCGAGATTTCCAAATTCACCGGGGGGGCCAATGGATTAAAGGCAAGTCCTCCCCAACTTTTGGCCCGCTTGGCCCATGGCTGGTGACGGCAGATGAAGTGCCCGACCCTCAAAACCTCTCTCTATGGCTTACGGTGAACGGGATCAGAAGACAGTCAGGCACCACTGGCAAAATGATTTTCCCCTTCAAGCATCTGATCGCCTACATTTCGAGGTTCATGGTGCTCGAGCCCGGCGACATCATCACAACGGGTACTCCCCATGGTGTCGGGCTGGGGATGAAGCCGCCCGAGTTCCTTAAGGCTGGTGATGTCGTCGAACTCGGCGTCGACGGCTTGGGGCGGCAAAGGCAAACCGTGGTGCAACGTCTAACAGATGCGTGAAACTCCGCTACCGGGATTAGCGCCAGACTATCCTAGTAGTTCTACCAAGGACAACGGAGCCCGTTGCGAAGTGGTTTGCACATGGCATGCCTACCTCACCGTATCCGGCGCTAGCAGATGATTAT
>NZ_RZSW01001113.1:0-733 GCF_003997375.1 Mesorhizobium sp. M5C.F.Ca.IN.020.29.1.1
CCGCCACCGTCCTTGACTTCGGATTCCGGAATTTAAAGCTGAACGAAATCATCGCGAACGCCGCAGTGGACAATGTCGCCTCACAACGCGTTATGGAACGCGTCGGCATGTCGCATGATCCAAACGACGACTTCGACCACCCGCTCAAGGCAGCCGATGATCCCTTGCGACGCCAAGTCCTTTACAGGCTCACGTATCAAGATTGGCGCCAAAAACGTTAGCCGCGCATCTTGGTGTCGCGTCTTTTATGTGCCCTCCCAAGGCGCACCGGCCCGGCAGGTAGCTTAGTCTCCTGCCGGGCTTTCAATTTACTGATCGTCCCTGCGCTCAGTCATTTCGGGCTCGCAGCTGGTTGCGTTAAGTGGCGGCTTTTTTGCTAGAAACGGAATGTGGCGAATGACACACGAGCAAAGGTCAGTTTAAATGGGCAAGGTGGCGGGCGCGGGTCCAGACCCATTTTCGCCTAGGACATTTGCACCGCTCAAGAACTCGGCGTTCCGTTCGATCTGGCTCGCCACTCAGGTCTCCAGCCTTGGCTGGCTGATGCAGACCGTCGCAATCAGCTGGCTGATGGCGACGATTTCCACTTCCGATCTAATGGTCGCACTGGTCCAGGCTTCATCGAACCTGCCCGCTTTCATCCTGTCCGTCTTCGCCGGGGCTCTCGCCGACAATTTTAGCCGTCGCAGGGTCATGTTCGCCGGCCGGTGCATTATGGTGGTCGCATCTGCCA
>NZ_RZSW01001114.1:0-728 GCF_003997375.1 Mesorhizobium sp. M5C.F.Ca.IN.020.29.1.1
TCCATGCCCTGTTGCGCGCTCACCGGGCCAACGTGGTCGGCGTTCCCTATACGCCGTCGGGGCCGGATATCGAGCTGTTTGCGCAGGCGCTGCTCGAGCACCGGCCGCGCCTCTACATCACCAATTCTGCGCTTCACAATCCAACGGGTGCAATTCTGTCGCCGGTCGTCGCCCATCGATTGCTCAAGCTCGCCGACCAATCGGATCTGACGATCATCGAAGACGATATCTTTGCCGACTTCGAACACACGCCCGCACCCAGGCTGGCGGCGTTCGACGGCCTTGGTCGCGTCGTCCATATCGGCAGCTTCTCCAAGACGCTTTCGGCGTCGGTGCGCTGCGGCTTCATCGCGGCTCCGCGCGACTGGATGGAAGGGCTGACCGACCTGAAGATCGCCACGTCCTTCGGCGGCGGACGGCTTGCCTCCGAACTGGTGCTGACGCTGCTGAAGGACGGCAGCTATCGCAAGCACGTGGATTTGCTGCGCACGCGGCTTTCACGCGCCATGGCTGAGACAAGCACCCGCCTGAAGGCAATCGGCATCACGCCGTGGATCGACCAGCCGGCCGGCATGTTTTTGTGGTGCAGCCTGCCGGAAGACGTGGATGCAGCTGAAATGGCCCGCCGCGCCTTGTCGGCCAATGTCGTTCTGGCGCCCGGCAATGCGTTCAGCCTGTCCCAAACTGCGAGCCGTTTCCTGCGCTTCAACGTCGCGCAGTCGGCAGAC
>NZ_RZSW01001115.1:0-723 GCF_003997375.1 Mesorhizobium sp. M5C.F.Ca.IN.020.29.1.1
CCTTCGGCAGGCGCGGCCCGGCCGGGGCGTTTCTGGCCGAGCATTTCGGCATCGTTTTTTCCTTTCGCTGGACAGGTGCCGCACTGGCCTGCGCCGTCATGGGCTTTCCCTTGATGGTGCGGGCGATCCGGCTGTCGATCGAGGCGGTCGACCGCAGAATCGAGGCGGCGGCCGGAACGCTTGGCGCCAATCCGCTGTGGGTGTTCGGGACGATCACGCTGCCGCTGATCCTGCCCGGCCTGATTACCGGCGCCATCCTGTCTTTCGCCAAGGCGATGGGCGAATTCGGCGCAACGATCACCTTCGTTTCCAATATCCCAAACGAGACGCAGACACTGCCGTCGGCGATCTACACGTTCACGCAGGTGCCGGGCGGCGATGCCGGCGCGCTCAGGCTGACGCTGATCTCGATCGTCATTTCGATGGCAGCACTTGTCGCGTCGGAGGTTCTGGCGCGGCGCGTCGGCAAGCGGATGGATATCGAATGACGGTCGCGCTCGATATCACCCATCGGCTTGGCGATTTGGGGCTTGACGTCCGCTTCGGAAGCGCCGGGCGGCTGACCGCGCTGTTCGGGCCCTCGGGCTCCGGTAAGACGACGCTGATCAACATGATTGCCGGATTAATCCGGCCCGAGAAGGGGCGGATCGAGGCCGACGGCCGCGTGCTGGTCGATACGGATGCGGGCCTGTTCGTGCCGAAGCACAAGCGCCGCATCGGTAT
>NZ_RZSW01001116.1:0-721 GCF_003997375.1 Mesorhizobium sp. M5C.F.Ca.IN.020.29.1.1
GGACGGAGAGGAGGGGGGTCTTTGATTAGGCAAACCGCCTCCCGCCACACCACTTCATCGAGCAGGTCCTGACGGATCGGCCGGCTGTCGCATACAGATCCGTCAAGATGGCGCCAGCTATCCGCCCCGAGGCAGCGGTAGTAGTGGATTTTGCGCGCCGACGTACGGGTCGATGTGCGTGATAGCGCGTAGCCGCATTTGCGGCAGGACACCAGCCCCTGCACGATGCTCGGTTCGATGGTCCGGCGCGGGGCGAAGCGCTTGTTGTCGGTCAGACGTTCGGCCGCCAACGCGAAGGTTTCTTCCATCACGATGGCGGGAACGGGCACTTCGATCCATTCGTCGCGCGGCCGCTCGTGCTGGCTGGTATTCTCGCTAAAGCCCGCCCGGCCCGACAAGCGGAACGGCTTCGTCACCTTCTGTCGCGGTGCGACCTGTGTCTTCCCGAAGCAGGCCGTTCCCTTGTAGGCGGGATTGCGCAGCATTCCCCACACCACCGACCGTTCCCAGCGGGTGACGCGCCGGCGCGTCGGCAGCCCCCTCTCGTTGAGAAGGCGGGCGAGGGCGCCAATGCTCAGGCCGTCGACCGTATATTTCTCGAACACCAGTCGCACCACTTCCGCCTCGGCTGCATCGACTTCATAGCGCGCCGGCGCGTCATTCGTCTTACGAATGTACCGATAGCCGTAGGGCGCCCCACACAGCACGGAGACTTCACCGG
>NZ_RZSW01001117.1:0-718 GCF_003997375.1 Mesorhizobium sp. M5C.F.Ca.IN.020.29.1.1
TCACCGGATCGGCTCCATCACTGCGCCACCGCTGGTCGAGTAGCGGCCAGTTCCGAAGAAGTGCTCGCGGCGCGCCTGGGCAAGATCCTTGTCCGCCTGTTCGGACTGCAGCCAGGTTCCCATCATCGTCGTCTGTTGCGCGACCAGGCCGCGCAGCTTTTGGAACTGCGCCACCTGCTGCGCGGCGATCTCGTGGCCGACCTGCAGGGCCTTCATCTGCCCGTCGGCCGATTCCGACATCGACCGAAGCGAGTCCATGGTCGATTCTTCCGACGAGAACTGCTCGGCAGTGAGGCCGGCGGTCTTCAGCGTGCCGGCGATCGTGTCGCGGTTTGTCGTCGACCAGTTCTGGTAAGTCGACGAGAAGCTCGCTCCGTCGGGAAGGCTGGTCTTGAAGTCGGCATAGCTCTCGAAACGCTGCTTCAGCACCTCGTCGGCATTGCTCATAGAGAAGGCAATCCCCTGCCCCTGCGAAGCCAGGCTGCGCAACCGGTTGAGATCGTTCTCGACCTGACCCCAGATGTGGTTCGGCAGCCGCGCGGTGTTCTGCAGCATGTTTTCATAGATCTTCAGCTGGTTCTGGATTTGCTCCGCCAGTTGCGTGATCTGGGTGACCTGGTTGTTGATCTGCTCGGTCGACTGGCCGACCAGGCTCACCAGCTCGCCATTGTTGAGAAGTTGGGTCCATTCGGTCGCGGCGCCGGTGGCCGCCCCTGAG
>NZ_RZSW01001118.1:0-717 GCF_003997375.1 Mesorhizobium sp. M5C.F.Ca.IN.020.29.1.1
ACGATGTTGCGGGCAGAGAGATTGATGGTGCGCGAATAGCCCTCCTGCTGTTTTTCGCGGCGGCCATTGACCGAATAGTCGACGCCATGATTGCCGAGGATGCGGATAAGCTGCTCGACATCGGCCAGATGCGGCACGTTTTCCAGGGTCAGCGTGTCGTCGGTCAAAAGCGAGGCGATCATCAGCGGCAGCGCGGCGTTCTTCGCGCCCGAGATCGGGATGCTTCCGGCAAGCTTGTTGCCGCCGACAATTCTGATGCGATCCATGGAAGAGCGTCCCCTCGGCCGAAAGGCCGGTTTTCAATCGGTTGAGTCTGTTGTGGCCGGTCTAGACCATTGGCCGGCTTGGTTCAAGAAACAGGATTCCCGCACCCTGGACCCGGCCCTGTTGATATAGGTCAATCCGTTTTCGTTTTCCTTAAGGTGCCGAGCCCTTCCGGCCGCTGGTCCGCCTCGCCGGTGCGCCGCTGGTCCGCCTCGCCGGTGCGCCGCTTGTCGGCGTCGCCGGTGCGCCGCGAGCGCGACTGCGCCTTGCGCTTCTGCAGATTGGCGCGCAGTTGCTCGGCGAGCCGGCTCTTGCGGTCGGCCTTTTTCGGTTGGCTGTCCTTTTTCGACGGACCGCGCTTGTCAGGTGGGATTGTCTTGTCGTTCATGGTTCCGTCCCGGCGAGCCTGTTATGAAGGGATAGCCAACATTGTGGCGCTGCCATGTCCGGAAA
>NZ_RZSW01001119.1:0-711 GCF_003997375.1 Mesorhizobium sp. M5C.F.Ca.IN.020.29.1.1
GGCGAACGGCTGCTCGGCCGCATGCCGCTGGTGCGCGGCATCTATGGCTCGTTGAAACAGATCTTCGAGACCGTGCTGTCGAACAAAGGTGACATGTTTCGCCAGGTCGGGCTGGTCGAATATCCGCGCAAGGGCGTCTGGTCGCTGGTCTTCGTCGCCAGCGACAAGGAAACCGAGATCAACCAGAAGCTCGACCAGGAAGGTGATCCGCTAATCGCGGTTTTCATGCCGTGCGCGCCCAACCCGACCACGGGCTTTCTTATGTATGTGCCGAAATCCGACATCGTGCTGCTCGACATGACGGTCGAGGACGGCGCCAAGCTGATCGTTTCGGCAGGCTTGGTGGCGCCGGCGGTCAAGACGAAAATGGTGACGTTGAACGGCAAATCGATCGGCGGTCAGATCGGCAATCCGCCTGTGGATGTCGAGCCTCAGCCGGCGCGCAAGAGCCGCACAGCCTCGTCGCGGCCGAACAAATAAAGCAGCATGCGAAGGGCGGCGCCGCGTTCGGATTGCAGCTCGGGATCGCGTGACAGGATCAGCCGCGCGTCGTCGCGGGCGGCTTCGAGCAGGTCGGCATGCGCTTCGATGTGCGCCACCTGGAAACCCGGAGTGCCGGACTGGCGGGTGCCCAGCAGCTCGCCTTCGCCACGCAGTTTCAGGTCCTCCTCGGCGATGCGGAACCCGTCCTCGGTCTCGCGCATCACCGAC